>RFVE01000005.1 GCA_009922585.1 Planctomycetia bacterium | reverse complement strand
AAGTTTTTGAGCAGCCCGAGCGGTCTGTTTGATCTCTTCGGCAGCCCGTTCATTGACACCTGCCGGATCGCCATCGCCCCAGACTGCTGGAGGCAGAATTGCTTTGTGCCGTTCATCGATCCGGTCGCAGACAGCCTGTCCCACCAAGTGGCAGGAAATGGCATGAACGGAAAGTTCGTGCTGCTCCAGCAGATCCCGTTTGGCCGCACAGTAACTGGCGTCGGCGTTGGCCTTGTCGACCTCAAAATGATCGCCCCAGCAGGCCAGTTCGAGCCCCTGGTAGCCAAAGTCGTGGGCCTTGCGTGCAAGGTCTTCCAAGGGCAGATCAGCCCACTGGCCGGTGAACAGTGTGACGGGACGACCCATCGTTGCAAACTCCTCTGAACAAAGAAACGTGTTGGATGGTTTGGCAGCGATGACTTTTAGAAAACTCCAAACCCATCACTTCCCAAGAGTCTGGCAGATTCAGTTCCCGTTGCAAACTGGCTGTGGTGAATGACCATTCAACCGTGTCATTGACGGATGACGCCCCGCAGCAGCCAGAGGCCCCAGAGGGTGATCAGAAGATTGCCGCCCCAGACAGCGATTGGCGGCAGATCCCCCGACTTGGCTTGAGAGACACCCGCCATGAACACCGGGTAGTAAACCAGCAGAATCGGCAAAAAGCAGAGAAAGAAGCTGGTCAGGAAGTCAGCATTTCGCATCCGGATGGCCATCGGCGCACCGACCAGTACAAAGGCAACGCAACTAAAGCCATTCGCCCACCGCCGCCAGGGCTCCATCGCGATCCGGTTGAGCCGGCTCTGATTCCATTCGATTCGGGACCGTTCCGCGGTGGAATGAGGGGGCGTTGTCAGCGGCAGTTGCCCGGTCAGCAGCGCCGTCGCCAGCCGACCGGCAATCTGCTGCTCAAGGCGGTCGATGTCGGCCTGATGTTCGGCACGGGCTACCGGGAAATCGGCCATTGCGATCTCGGACGGACTGCGTTCAGTGAGGCTCCGCTTGTTGATCACATCCAGTGGGATCACCCGTTCAATCGTATCGGGGAAAGCAACTTCAACATCGCCAACCCGAACCGTGCCGTTGCGGCAGATCGCTGTCAGGCTACCGGCCTTGGCATCGGTCTCAAGTTCGGCCTCCATTGCGGAGAGCGTGACAGCGGGGCTGCCATCAGCAGGCTGGAAAGACATCGTCGGTCGAATCAGTCGACGGTCCTCCACCCCCTTGACATTGATCGCCAGTTGCTGAGTGCTATAGGACCGTTGCTGTTGCAGACGGCTGTAGATGATCTCCTCGAGGCTGCGGACGACGACGTCACGGACGCCGTCTCGGCCCCAGGAAACGGCGATGTCGTTGAGCCAGACGCAGGCGAAGCTCACCGCGATGGCCAGTCCGGCCACTGGCCAGATGACTGCGAGCGGGGTAACACCTGCCGCCTTGAGCGCGACAATTTCGTTGCTGCTCGAGAGTCGCCCAAAGACACTGGCGACTGCAAACAGCATTGTGCCAGGCACCGCAAATCGCATGGCGTCGGGTAAGACGTACGGCACCATCGCCAGGATTTGTAGCAAGCCGAGGCCCTGCTGCTGGGCTTCTTTGGCAAGACCGATGACCAGCATGAAAAGTGTCAATGCCGTCAGTGCCACCAGGAACACCTGGAGCATCTCCGACAGAACGTAGCGGGTCATAATTTTCATGGGCCGCACTCCATCGCTGGCCTGATTGCACACCACAGACCGTTAGGAGGTCTCAAGTGGGTTCGATTCGGCATCGGTATCCTCGCCGCGGCCGGACTCGATAAATGTGGTGAAAATCTTAAAGCCCTCGGCAGCCTCCCGCGTCGCCGCCGGAAAGTCGCCGGCCATGACCAGATCGCCGCAGCGACCCGCCACAGCCTGGAGCTGGTCGGCATCCGCATGCCCGGCTTGCCTGACCTCATCGGCGGCTTCCGCAAGCGAAGTGAGGATGCCAGAGAACTGCTTGGCAGTGGGTGTGGCATCGTATGCCCGATACGGTCCCTTGCCGAGTTGCTTGCCCGGTGCAAGGACGCGTGCTCGCCTGTCCGGCGGCATCATCAGTCCAATAAACGAGCCCGCGAGGCAGCCGAGGGCAAGGCCGACACAAACGAGGCTGCCGATTGGCGAAAGGAACTGAACCAGCGAAGAGCCATCTTTGACCAGATCGCTCCAGGGGTTAATGAGAAGTGCGGTGAACAGGCAGGCCGCGGCGATGCCCAGGAGGATCCACGGGCGGTTTCGTGCTGCTGCAGAACTCCCGTCATCCTCCAATGGCCAGGCGGCGTCGCGTCGAGAATAGTGAGAGACTTCCTCAGGGCCGGTCGTGGCCACGATAACGGTCGTGTTGTCTGGAGCGCCGCGGATAAGTGCGAGGCCGACGAGGGCGGCGGTGGCTTCCTCGGGTTCAAGTGCTGCGACCAGCATCGCGATTTCTTCATCTCGAAGGCTTCCTGAGAGCCCATCGCTGCAGAGGAGGAACTGGTCTCCTAATTCGATCGGAAATGGGCCCTCAAGGTCGATTTCAACATCATCGTGCGGACCCATTGAACGAGTGATGATGTTCTTGGGAACCCCAGTTGGACCCTCGTCGGCCTTCGGGCCGGAGGCCGCAGCAATTTCCCACGCCAGTGAATGGTCGCGGGAAAGCTGTTCGATACGGCCGCTGCGGATGCGGTAGATGCGACTGTCGCCCACATGGCCAACCAGTGCCCCTCGAGGCAGCAGCACGAGTACAGAGCAGGTTGTTCCCATGCCCCGGAACGCCGGATCCTGTTCTCCCTGACGGTAAATTTCTCGGTTGACCTGCTGCAGGCTTTTGCGGAGCGCCAGTGGTGGTGACCGTTGAGAGTCCGAGACTGCATAGAGATCTGGAACCCGGGTAGCAGCGATTCTGCTGGCTTCCTCGCCGCCGAGATGAGCCCCCATGCCATCAGCGACCATCAGCAGCCAGCCTCGGTTACGAAACTCTGCGGCTGACTGGACTGGGACCACGGCGGCTGAGTCCTGATTGTTCGACCGTTTCCGGCCGACATCAGATCGCTCGTGATAGTGAAGCGTGTTTCCTTTTCCCACTAGTTGCCTCGTCCGGTATGACTCATCCTTCAGCAGCCCACCTCAATCGACCGGCAGATTAGCCGTCAAGCTGAGTAATGTAGCAGGATTGGGATATGATCGCCTCTGTCGAAAAGGACAATTTCAGATGTCTTTTCACAGGTTGCTCTGGTGAAGGTGAGGCCGCACTCGGTAGTTTTCCCGCCATGATGGCCCGATGTCCAATCTGCTCTCGGCCTAGGCCCTTCGGCGGTTCTGCCGCCGTGGGAAATCATCGGCATCCTCGCGTCGGTGTGTTTCTGGCAGTAAACTTAGCGCTGCTGGTGGCAGGCGTTTCGGTCGGGTGCGTCCAACGCCGGATGACGATCCGCAGCAATCCACCCGGTGCCCTCGTCTATGTTGACGACTATCAGATTGGCACCACACCAGTATCGACTGATTTTGTTTATTACGGCACCCGCAAGATCAGGCTGGTGAAGGACGGGTTTGAAACGCTGACAGTTCGGCAGCCGTTTCCCATTCCGTGGTACGAGGTCTTTCCGCTCGACTTTGTCACAGAGAATCTCTGGCCCTGGGAAATTCGAGACGAACGCGTTGTCGATCTGGCAATGGTGCCTGCTGGCAGCGTGCCGGCCGAGTCAGTGGTCAGCCGGGCGGAACTGGCGCGGCGATCTGCCGGGAGTGGGCCGCCGGTTCCAGTGCAGCCGGTCACAGTCCCGCCACCTGCGGCAATTGTGCCTCCAAACATGCCGACTCCGTTGCCGCCTCCTGCGGCGCCACCCCTGCAACCAGCAGCCCCGCAACCGCTGCCACCGCCGGCCGTGGGTCCGAGTTTTCCTGCTGGCGGCTAGTTGGTTAGCGTCAGGGAAAGCTCGGATATCGTGTCCGACTTTCATCACCATGCCACGGATGACGAGCGAGAGGGTGCCTGTGCTCACGAGCGGGCGAGGGAAGCGAGCGAAGCCCGGATGGCGGAGCGATGCGGACGTGCAGAGAACGAAGGCCCGAATGGCCTGAGTGAACGCCCAGCGAGTGGGCGTAGGCACCCGCGAGCAAATTGTTCTGACGGTGCCTCGCCTCACGGAAAGACCACGCGACGATCATCTGCAGCGCTACGCCAGTTCCCGGAGGTACTCCAGCGTGTAGATGCCGCTGTCGTGACCGTCGGAGAAGATGATTTTATAGGCGTACTGTCCAACCGGCTGCATCCCGGTCACCGTCAAGGGCGCCAGTTCCGTGGGGCTGAGCACCTGAAGCGGGTTGGCTGCAGGAGTGGCGGCCCGCTGCTCGCGGCAGGTCGCGCACGGGCAGGCATCACGGAGAAGCTTCGGTGAATACGACGCCCGGGTGCCGTCGCTCCAATCAACCTCAATCCTGGCGTCATCCCGGCGACGAATTGCCTGGGGAACTAGTTTGCTCATTGTGTCCTTTGTTGTCCTCCGGTCAGTTGCTCCGCTCGTCGACCACCCGTCGCCCTTTGCCCTCGAACCGGGGCAGGCTACCAAGGGGCACCGCTTCGACATCAGCCCGGAGGCCAAGTCTCACATGCAGCTCCCGGGCAACTCTTTCAGGGGCGTTCAGCTGATCTTCGATTGCCAGGGACAGGCTGTCGAGACTGCCCTGGCGACGGATGCTGAGGCGGTACTCCACAACTTCAGGGAAGCCGCGAACGATGTTATCGATGGCTGAGGGAAAGACGTTGACGCCTCGAACGACAAGCATATCGTCGGCCCGGCCGAGCACTCCTCCCTCAAGCCGCACCCAGGGAGTCGCGCCTGCTGACAGGGGTTCTGTCGCGGGCCAATGGGGGCGGACCACATCGCCCGTCCGGTAGCGGATGACCGGACAGCCGGCACGCCCCAGCGTGGTGATGACGAGTTCTGCCAGTTCGCCCTCAGCCGCCGGCTTACCGTCAGCAATGGTGAGGAATTCAGGATGGAACCAGTCCTCAATGACTTCAAGCCCCGGGCCGCCCAGTGTCCCGACGCCCCAGGGCCCGATCTCCGTGGCCCCAGCATGATCAAGCACCTCGGCTCCCCAGGCTGTTGCAATCCGCTGCCGGACGGCGGGAACTGATCCGCCGGGCTCACCCGCCACGATCACGCAGTGGATTGATGAACGGGTCGTGTCAATGCCTGTCTCTGCTGCCACCTCAGCAAGCCGCAGGGCGTAGCTTGGAGTGGCGAGGAGGATTGCCGGATTGGTTGCTCGCAGCAGTTCAAGTCGGGCAATCGTTGAGAGGCCACCGCTGGGGATTGCCCGACCACCCGCAGCAATGGCCGCATCGAATCCGCTCCAGAAACCGATGTAGGGACCAAACGAGGCCGCGACAAAAACACCATCACCCGGCTGCAGGCTGGCCCGTTCATAAATCTTTTGCCAGCAGGCCATCCACCATTGCCAGTCGGCAGCGGTATCCATGACCGGCAGCGGCCGACCGTGACTCCCGCTGGTCTGGTGGAATCGCACGTAGCGATCACTAGGCCAGGTCTGGTTGGCCATGCCATTGGGTCCAAAGCCCTCGACCAGATCGGCCTTAGTGGTGAAGGGCAATTCGGCCACTTCATCCAACGACGATAGGACTGGGGATCGCCCAGCGAACCGTTCCGCATAAAACCGGTTCGCTGGCAGGATTTCATCCAGCAGCCCGTTGAGCCGATTCAGTTTCAGGTGGTCGAGCGCCTGGCGATCGGTGGTTGGAGACACGCTGACGAGAAATTCCTTGGATCGTGTTGTTGCTGAGCCCGCCCGCTGGGGGCAGCTATGGCCTGGCGGCCGCGGGTCACTCAGCCACCCATGCCGACGGCCACGGCGTTGATCACGGCGGCAATCCTCACAGCATCATGACAGGCGTCTTCACTCAGGTCGAGTTTCAGCAGGCTGGCCTCATGGCTCTTGAGACACATCTCACAGCCGGCGAGTGCCGCACAGCCGAGGCTCATCAGCTCGAAGTCGGCCTTGTTCGTCGCCGGCTGATTCATCCGATTCATCCGGAGACGGGCCGGACGGGCCGAGTAGCTTTCCTTGCCGATCATGTGACGAAATCGGTAATAGACCGTGTTCATCGCCATGATGCCGGCCGCCGCCTCGGCATCGGCAAGCACTCCGACCGCAGCCTCACCGAGGCTGGCCTGGATGTCGGTCACCAACGCCGCAGCCAGTTTTTCGGCCCGAATGAACCGGGCGGCTGCGAGTGCTACGCCGAGGGACTGGGCCAACTGCAAGTGCTCACCGGCCAGTACGCTGGAGAGGTTCAGTCGGACATCTTTGAGGTCATCCGGTATGGTTTCGCGGAGGGTGTCGAGGGCGGGGGTGGCAACAGACATGAAACGGGATCTCCTGAAAATCACAGAGGGTTTTGCGTTGATTCTAGCCGCTGATTGAACCGGAGGGGCCCTGGATGCTACCCTCGGCGAAATTTGTTTTTTCATCAGTTCTAAAGGCCTCCCTGATGCCCCGCCGCGACGACCTCCAGACCATTCTTTTGATCGGCTCCGGGCCGATCGTCATTGGTCAGGCCTGTGAGTTCGACTACTCCGGCACCCAAGCCTGCAAGGCCCTGCGGGATGACGGTTACCGGGTGGTGTTGGTGAACTCCAACCCCGCCACGATCATGACCGACCCGGGGACGGCTGATCGGACCTACATCGAGCCCCTCACCTGGCAGATGCTCGAAAAGGTGATCGCCACCGAGAAGCCTGACGCCGTGCTGCCGACCCTCGGCGGGCAGACAGCCCTCAACCTGGCCATGGAACTGGATCAGCACGGGGTGTTGGAGAAGTATGGCGTCGAGATGATCGGTGCTCGGGCAGCCGCCATCAAACGGGGAGAGGATCGCGAACAGTTCAAGGCGACGATGGAGAAGATTGGCCTCGACACCTGTCGAGGCCGGCTCGTGAAGTCGCTGCCCGAGGCACGGGAGATGCTGGTCGAAATTGGCCTGCCGGCGGTGATCCGGCCGAGCTTCACCCTCGGTGGTTCAGGGTCAGGCGTGGCCTACAACCGTGAGGAGTTTGATCAGAAGGTGCAGCGGGGGCTCGACCTCTCGCCGGTAGGTGAAGTGCTGGTCGAGGAGTCAATTCTCGGCTGGAAAGAATATGAGATGGAGGTGATGCGGGATGCCGACGACAATGCCGTCGTCATCTGCAGCATCGAAAATTTCGACCCCTGTGGCGTCCACACCGGCGATTCAATCACCGTTGCTCCGGCGATGACTCTGACCGATCGCCAGTACCAGCAGATGCGGGATGCCAGCTTCGCGGTCATCCGGGCCATTGGCGTCGAGACCGGTGGTTCCAACATCCAGTTCGCGGTCCATCCTGAGACCGGCCGGATGATCGTCATCGAGATGAACCCCCGGGTCAGCCGATCGTCGGCGTTGGCCAGCAAGGCGACCGGGTTCCCGATTGCCAAGATCGCTGCCAAGCTGGCCGTCGGCTGGCGGTTGCACGAACTGGCGAACGATATCACCCGGAAGACCAAGGCCTGTTTCGAGCCTTCAATCGACTACGTCGTGGTGAAGGTGCCCCGATTTGCCTTTGAGAAATTCCCTGAAGCCGACAGCAGGCTATCGACGCAGATGAAGAGCGTTGGTGAGACGATGGCGATCGGCCGGACTTTCAAAGAGGCTTTCCAAAAGGCGCTTCGAGGGCTGGAGGTTGGCTCGTTTGGATTCGGCAGCGACGGCAAAGATCTCTGGGACACCCCGCGACAGCCGGCGTTGGATGACATCAAGGCTCGGGTGGCGCGTCCCGACCCGGACCGAATCTGGTATCTCCGGTATGCCATTCTCGCCGGCGTCAGCAGCGAGGAACTGCATGAATTGACTGCGATCGACCCCTGGTTTCTCGACCAACTCATCCAGATTGTCGAGGTTGAGCAGGCGGTCCGGGCGGCCGGCACGCTGGCTGGCTGTGACGACCGGCTGCTCCGGCGGGCCAAGCAGGCCGGCTTTTCTGACCGTCAACTGGCCGGAATGCTCGGTGCCGCTGAGTTGGAAGTGCGGGAAAGTCGTAAGGCCCGTGGCATCCTTGCCACTTTCAAGGCGGTCGATACCTGCGCCGCCGAGTTTCAAGCTGAGACCCCCTACTATTACTCGACCTGGGAGGAGGAGGACGAGACCCCGGTGAAGCCGGCGGGCCGAAAGCGGGTGATGATTCTCGGGGGTGGGCCCAATCGAATCGGGCAGGGGATCGAGTTTGACTATTGCTGTTGCCATGCCAGCTTCGCGCTCCGCGAACTTGGTATCGAAAGCGTGATGGTCAACTCCAACCCGGAAACGGTCAGCACCGATTACGACACCAGCGACCTGCTCTTCTTCGAGCCCCTCACGACTGAGGACGTCCTCAACATCGCCGACCGAATTGATCCTGATGGCGTGATCGTCCAACTCGGCGGCCAGACCCCGCTCAATCTGGCCAGGGCGCTTTCCGCCGCCGGCCTCCCGATCATCGGCACCGATGTCGACACGATCGAAGAGGCCGAGGACCGGGAGAAATTCCGCGAACTGCTGGACCGTCTTGAGCTCAAACAACCCGCCAGTGGGATCGCCCGGACCCTCGAGCAGGCCCGCCGTGAGGTGGCCCGGATCGGCTATCCCTCGCTGGTGCGGCCCAGCTTTGTGCTCGGCGGTCGGGCGATGGAGATCTGCTACGACCAGGCTCAGTTTGAACGGTTCGTGGCGGAGGCCTTTGCCGTCTCCCAAGGACAGCCTGTCTTGATTGATCGGTTTCTCGAGGACGCCATTGAGGTTGACGTCGACTGCATCGGTGATGGTACCGACGTAATTGTGGCGGGGGTGATGGAACACATCGAAGAGGCCGGAGTGCATTCGGGCGACTCGGCCTGTTGCATCCCGCCGCACAGCCTCGCCCCGGAGACAATCACCGTCATCAAACAGGCGGCCACCAGCCTGGCGAAAAGCCTTGGGGTTGTTGGGCTTATGAACGTTCAGTTCGCGGTCAAGCGGGAGGAGGCTGGGCCGACCCTCTATGTGATTGAGGTCAATCCTCGGGCCAGCCGAACCGTTCCTTTCGTGGCCAAAGCGACCGGTGTGCCAGTGGCCAAGATTGCCGTCAAAGTAATGGCCGGGCAGAGTCTGGCCGAGCAGGGCGTCACGGCCGATCCGTTGCCATCCCATGTTAGTGTGAAAGAAAGTGTCTTTCCGTTTGTGAAATTCGCCGGGGTCGATATTGCCCTGGGGCCGGAAATGCGGAGTACCGGTGAGGTGATGGGCGTGAGCGATAACTTCAGCATCGCCTTCGCCAAGGGGCAGCTTGCCGCCGGCACGGTGCTGCCGGAGTCGGGAACAATCTTTCTAAGCGTTGCCAGTGATCCGGCCAAGCAGGCAATGGTCGGGGTGGCCCGGCGATTGGTTGAACTCGGCTTTAGCCTGATCGCCACCTCGGGGACGGCCCGAGCGCTCAGCGAGGCAGGGGTGCCTGTGGAGCCGGTGAAAAAGCTCCAAGAGGGGCATCCCAATCTGATCGATTATCTGATCGATGGTCGGGTACAGCTCATCTTCAACACGCCCCGTGGCAAAGGCGCCCGCACTGACGAGGGCCGCATTCGGGCGGCGAGCGTCCTTTACGGTGTGCCGTGCATTACGACTCTGCCGGCAGCCGAGGCCTGCGTGCGGGCCATGGAGGCCTTGCAGCATGAGCCGTTGACGGTCCAGGCGATGCAGGATCGCTTCATCGACGTTGCGACTGCCGCCGAATGATGAGAGCCGTCAGCCTTCTCTGCAGTTGATGCTGCGGACAACCGCGAGGCCCGCATGCCGTCTTTTCCAGATCAGCCTCCGCCACCACGGCCATTGCTGCCAGCCGCAGCCGAAGAGCCCCCGCGGCTGACTGCCCGCACTCTTGATGGCTTGGAGTGGCTGCTAGCGGCTGAACTTGAGTTGGTGGGGGCAACCGAGCTACGGGTTGGCCGCCGCACCGTTGAATTCTCAGGCAGCACCGAGACGCTCTATCGTTCAGTCCTCGAAAGCCGCACCGCGATCCGCGTCCTTGAACCGCTGGGACGGTTTGCAGTCGATTCACCTGATTCGCTCTATCGGGCCGTGGCCTCCATCGACTGGCCGGCCCAGCTCAAGCCGACCCAGACGCTGCGGGTCGACGCGGCTGCGGGCGGCGACCGGTCGGCGGCCAAATGTGCAGCTGCACGGAGCGAGTCTGCGGCTGGCCCTGCATCTGTCCGGTGGCACCGCCACCCTGTTCCGCGATGCGGCGGGGCAGTCGCTGCATCAGCGGGGCTGGCGGCAGGGCAAGGTCGAGGCGCCGCTATCGGAGGTGCTTGCCGCCGGCATCCTCGGGCTGGCTGGCTGGCAGCCGGGCGAGCCGATCCTCGATCCGTTCTGCGGCTCCGGCACGCTGGTCATCGAGGCCGCCACGCAGGCGGCCGGCATTGCCCCCGGCCTCCTGCGGGCCCGCCGAAAGGGGCATGGCTTCTTTCGCTTTGCCGACTGCGACCGGCAGCTGGCGGCCAGGATTGTGGCTGAGCTGGAGGCTCGGGTGTGTCAGCCTGTTGGCAGCTTTCACGCCAGCGACCTTGACCCAGCTGCGGTCGCCGCCGCCCGGGAATCAGCAGCAGCGGCCGGGCTGAGCGAGTTCATCATCATTGAGCAGCGACATTTTGAAGAGGTAGTGCCGGGAACTGAGCCGGGGCTGGTGGTGACCAATCCGCCCTACGGTGAACGGCTACCCGTGGCTCGAGCGGCAGCAATCTTCCGCCGGCTGGGTGACTGGTTGAAGTTTCACTGCGGCGGCTGGCGAGCGGCAGTGCTGGCCCCGGCAACCACGGCCAAGGCGATTGGCCTCAAGCCGCATCGCCGGTTGCCGCTGGCCAATGGCCCGATTGACTGCCGGTTGGTGGAACTGTTCCTGCGGCAGCGTTCGGAGCCGCCACAGCGGCTGGTCGAAGCAGAGCAGGGGGCAATACGAGCTGACGCTCCCCAGCCAGTCGATCATCTGTCGGTGAGCCGTACGGTTGCCGATCAGCTGGGGGATTTTCGGCGGCGACTGGCGAAGCGGGCCAGACATCTCGGTCGCTGGGCCCGCCGGCAGGGGATTGAGGCTTATCGGCTCTATGACCGTGATATCCCCGAGATTCCGCTGGTAATCGACTGCTACGGTGATCATTTGCATGTCGCTGAGTATGAGCGGCCGCACGACCGCACGGCGATTGAGCACGATGTCTGGCTCGACCGGATGGTTGAGGCGGCGGCGGCGGAACTCAGCGTCCCCATCGACCGGGTCTTCCTCAAGACCCGCCGCCGTCAGCGGGCTCGTGGGCAGTACGAGAAGGTCGACGACCGGCAGGCGACGTTCACTGTCGCTGAGGGCGATCTACAGTTTGAGGTGAACCTCTCGGACTATCTCGACACAGGTCTGTTTCTCGATCATCGGTCCACCCGGGCACTTGTTCGAGGTGAGGCCGCCGGCCGCCGGCTGCTCAACCTCTTCTGCTACACCGGCAGCTTTTCGGTGGCGGCTGCTGCTGGGAACGCGACCACGACCACCAGTCTCGACCTTTCCAACACCTATCTCGACTGGACGAGGAGAAATCTGACCGCCAACGGCTTCACCGACCGGCGCCGGCATGACCTTGTACGGGATGATGCCCGGGCCTTTCTCGAGCATCGGTTCCGGCGTGGCGACTCTCCGTTCGATCTGGTTGTGGTCGACCCACCCACCTATTCACGATCGGCCAAAGCGGCGACCGACTGGGATGTACAGCGGGACCATGCCGACCTCCTCGAATTGGTGGCTGACAATCTCACAACTGACGGAGTGGTCTACTTCTCGGTCAACTTCCGCCGGTTCAAGCTTGAGGAGGAACGGCTGGCCCAGCGGTACGCCCTGCGAGAGATCACCCGGCAAACGATTCCGGAGGATTTTCGCAACGCCCGGATTCACCGGGCCTGGCGGCTGGTGAACCGCTCGTGACAGCGATGAAGCGGGCTGAAGACAATGTCAGCAAAAAATAGATGGCCTGACCGATGACGAGAGAGCGTTCACCACGAAGGCAAGGAGGAAACACCGTGTGGCCGATGCTGTCTGCCGCGACGCGAAGCTTGGCTGCGTTCTTTCTGCTGCTTGGCGGTCTGGTGGTCGGCTGTCGGCCACCGGCACTCGAAAAGGTGGTGATCGTTTCCAGCCTGCCACGGACTGGACCGGCGAGACAGACGAGCGAGGCGATCGTTCGGGGCATTCGGCTGGCCATTGACGAGGCTGGTGGCCGGGTCGGATCGTTCGAGGTGCAATATCTCGACCTCGACAACGCCTCGGTTGCGACGGGACGCTGGACCAGTGAAGGCGAGGCGGCCAATGCCCGGCGGGCGGTCCACGACCCAAATGTCGTAGCGGTCATTGGAACCCTCAACTCGGCAGCGGCCCGGGTCTCGCTGCCAATCCTGAACTATGCTGACCTGCTGATGGTCTCACCGGCCAACACCGCTGTGGGCCTGACCAAACCAGGCCTCGGGCAGCCAGGTGAGCCAGCAATCTATCGCCCCTCCGGCCGGCTGAACTTCATCCGGGTGATTCCCGCAGACGACGTGCAGGGACCGCTGGCTGCCGACTGGGCGTTCGGCCGGGGCCTCCGCCGGGTTTGCGTGGTCGATGACGGCGGGGTGTATGGCCGTGGCGTCGCCAGCATGTTTGCCGATCGCTGCCGGCAGCATGGCATGCCCCTGCTCCTGCACGAATCAATCGACCCGCAGGCGGCTGAGTTTCGTTCCTTCGTTGCTGCTATCACGGCGGCAGACCCGGATCTCGTCTATTTTGGTGGGAGTACGCAGACCAAGGGCGGCCAGCTTGCCCGTGACTTGGCGGCAGCTGGCTGTGAGGCAGTGCTGCTTGTCCCAGATGGCTGCCTCAATCAGGCCTTCATTGATGCCGCCGGTCCAGCGGCGGTCGAGGGACGGTGCTTTGCCACCTTCGGCGGTCCCTCCCCCGACCGGCCCACTGCCCGCGGGGCTGCCTTTGCTGCCGCCTACCGCCAGCGGTTCGGCAACTCCCCCGAGCCCTCCGCCTTTTGTGGGTATGAGGCGGCAGGCGTCGTGCTGCAGGCAATTGCGGCGGCTGGTAGCCGGACCCGTCGAACCATTACCACAGCCGCCCTGGCGACCGCCGACTACGATGGCGTTCTCGGCCGCTGGAGCGTCGACGCCAACGGCGATACGACGCTGCGGGAGTTGTCGGTGAGTGTTGTCCGGGACGGCCGATTCGTTCATGAAGAGATGATTCCGGCAACTGGCATGGGCGGCAGGCGGGGTGGTGGGTAAGACTCGCAGCATCGAATTGCCGTCCCAGTTCATACTTTCCCAGCGTTTCTCCCAGCGTGAACCTCGCCACCCTCCTCCAGCAGTGTCTGATTGGCCTGACCAGTGGCGGCTTTCTGGGCCTGATCGCTGTTGGTTACACGCTGGTCTACGGCACGGTCGGTCTGATCCACTTTGCCCACGGTGATGTGGTGATGTTGGGGGGCTGCCTGGCGGTGACGCTCCTGGCCCTGGCGGGACCCCTGCCGCTGGAGCCGGTGGCCGGCGGGTTGCTGATCGTAACTGTCGCCCTCTGCTGTGGGCTGTTCTGTGGCAGCCTCAACGTCCTCATCGACCGGGTCATCTACCGGCCATTGCGGCAGGCGCCCCCGATCGCGCCGCTGGTTTCGGCTGTTGGCGTGTCGTTCATCTTGATGAACATCGGCCTCCTCTGGATTGGCCCAACCGATCAGGCTTTTCCCGAGGTGCTGCCCACCGGTGATCGGCAGGCCGCAGGCAGCTGGTTTCCGCTGAGCGACTTGCTGGTGTTAACGATCGTGCTGCCTGCATTCGGCGGCCTGGCGTTGCTGTTGCGACGAACCGGCTTCGGTCGTTCGCTCCGGTCGGTCGCCGCTGTGGCCCGGGTGGCCAGCCGGACGAGCGGCCCTGAACGATTTATTACGGCCACGTTCTTTCTGGGGGGATTTCTTGGTGGGCTGGCGAGTGTGGCGACCGGCATCCATGCCACCACCATCAATTATCAGCTTGGCTATCAGACGGGGCTTTACGCCCTATCGGCGGCCGTCCTGGGTGGGATCGGCAGTGTGCCTGGGGCAATTGTTGGTGGGCTGCTGGTCGGCATGGTGCGGGCAGCCTCAGTTGCCATCGTTGGCCCCCGCTGGGCTGTTGCGACGGTCTTTCTGATGCTGATGCTCGTCCTGGCGTTTCGACCACAGGGTCTCTTCGGCCGGCCAGCGTCAGCGGGGAGAGCGAGATGAGAGCTGGTCGGCCACATCTGTCTCGGTTGTCACGCTTGCTGGCCCGTCACTGGGAGGTGCCGACCTTCGGGCTTCTGGCTCTCGCGCCTTGGCCGCTGGCTGACACTTTTGGCGGTATCGGGGGGCCGCTGACCTCGGTAGTGATCCTCTGCATCGCCGCGCTTGGCCTGAATGTCGTTGTTGGTTCCACCGGGCTGCTCCACCTTGGGATCGCTGCATTCATGGGGCTTGGCGGCATCATGCTGGCCATCTTGACCGTGCCGACCAACCCCCTGGAAATCGGCTTTCTGCCGGCCTTGTGCTGTAGTGTGCTGATCACGGCCGCCGTCAGTGGTCTGCTGGCTGCGGCCACACTCCGCTTGAGGAGTGAATCGCTTGCCGTCGTGACGCTTGGTTTCGGCGAAGGAGTCCGGGCCCTCCTGGGAAACCTCCAACAGATCTCTGGCGGTATGCAGGGGCTCAGCCCGGTTCCACCACCGGGAGCGGGGCTGACGCTCGCCGGGATCGACCTCGGTCGGGCGTTTGTCATCGATCCCCGCTGGTTCTATTACCTGGCGGTCGGCAGTCTGCTTGCGGTTGTATTGACACTTCGCCGCCTGGAGCGGTCAGCGATCGGTCGGTCCTGGGTCGCCTTTCGGGAGGATCCGATCGCGGCTGCGACCGTTGGGGTTTCTGGCACCCGTGTCCGGCTTTCAGCTTTTGCCATCGCCGCCGCCATCACTGGGCTGGCTGGCTGCCTGTCGGCGGCCAATCTAGGTACGACCGGCGATCCCGACACCTATGGATTCGGACGATCAGTCGCAATTCTTTGTGCGGTCATGCTTGGTGGGCTTGGGAGCCTGCCAGGAACACTGCTGGGTGTGGGTATCCTCTTCGGCCTCGACATCGTTGTGATTCCCGCCGCCGACGCCTGGCTGCAGCAACTGCAGCCAGCATCCTCTGCCGCCGGCCCGCTCACGGTGGGCAGTTGGCGGCTGGCACTGGTCGGTCTTGCCCTGATCGTGATGATGCGATTCCGGCCGGAAGGACTTCTGCCGTCCGACCGCTTGGTTGCCGAACTGCGTGAGGCCCGTCGATGACCCGCTGGCAGCCAGATTTCCGCCGCCGTGGTGCCGCAGCATCCGCCGACATCCCGCTGCTCGATGTCGATCGGCTGACAGTCAACGTTGGCTCGACCGTCCCGGTGCAACAGCTTGAATTCGATGTCTCAGAGGGAGAGGCCGTCGCGCTGCTGGGCCCTGGACACACTGGAAAGGCAGCAATTCTCGACTGCATTGGTGGCCTCCGGGCTGCCAGTTCGGGGTCGGTGCGGCTCAACGGCCACCGGCTCAAACAATCGTTCACGGCGGCCACTTTTTGGCTGGTCATGACTAGCGGCCTGCTTGTCGGGTTGCTGGCTGCAGCTGTGGCGGTCGACGTTGATAGCCTCTGGCTGGCAGTCGTGAAACGCGGTCTGGCAGTCGATGAGCCCTTTACTCCAGCAACAGTTGCGAGTCGTCTACGCAGCTATTTTCGGTCTGAGCTCGCAATCGACCCACTCGCCGACCATTGGCGGATCGTCACGCCCGATGGCCGCGAAGTGCTGGCAGTTCGCCGTGAGTTGGCTGAGGCCCGTGAACTCCGAAACCAACTGCAGGCAGCGGTGACTGCCCGCCGTATCGGGCCAGCGACGGTGCCCGATCTGAGTGATCTGGTGGGAGATGCCAACGAGCCCCGCCGGCTGCTGCCGCTCGACGCGGCAACGCTCGACCGGCTTGCTGGCGGCAAGCGGTCGGTCAGGCTGCGGGGCTGGACAGCGCTGGCCGGTGGCACGGTACTCGGCATCGCCATGGCATTGGCCATCTGGCAACAGGGCCGTCGGTCACCGCAGGTTGCCGCCCGCGGGGGCGTGGCCCGCACGTTCCGACAGCCCCGGATCTTTCCGGCGATGACGGTTGAGGAGAACGTGCTGGTTGCCGCGGAACAGGCTGCTGCTTCCGGAGGCTGGCGGAACTGGTGGTCATCAGGTGCTACTGACCGGGCAGCCGATACGCTCAAATTTGTCGGACTCAATGGCCAGCGGCAGCAGCTGGCGGGAGAGTTGTCGCCGACGGAACAACGGCTGCTTGAGCTTGCCCGGGCGTTGGCGATTGGTCCTCGGCTGGTACTGGTTGATGAGCCCGAAGCCGGTCTTACCGCGGCCGAGCAGCAGTCGTTGGCCGACCTGCTGGCAGCGGTTCGCCAACAGGGAGTCACGCTGTTGATGACGGCGTCGACGGCCGGGCCGTTGACGGCCCTTTGCGATCGGGTGATTCCACTCGATCGGTGAACGCAGCGACCGTACCGGAAGGCCACCGCCGGTCGGGGTTTCCCAATGCCCTCTCGCTTGACGTTCACTCCGGCCCTCCTGGCCTGCGTTCACTGCCTGTGCGCTGCCCTTCGCCCTCCGGGCTGCGCTTGCTTCCAGAGCACGCTCGAGGACCTTGGGCAACCCCTCCCTCCTCTGCGTCAGTGCTTCCGCCTGACGGCTTCCCCGTGCGACCACCACCCGGCGGCAGGATGCCGCCCATGAGCACCAGCGGGCGGAGGCCCGCCAAGAAAAGACCCACACGATGTGGGTGCTTTTCGTGAAACCGGGAGCGACCGGACTGGCAGCACGTTTGACGCGGCTTACTCGTTACTTGCCGCCGCGGATGATCTCGAGGATCGCCGTTCCGTGATCAGCCAGCCGCTTTTCGCCGATTCCCTTACAGCGGAGTAGCGCAGCCGGAGAGTCGGGCTGCTCGCGGGCGATCGACCGCAGGGCCTTGTCGTCGAGAATCGTCCAGGCCGGTTTGCCCCGGCTATCCGCCACCCGCCGTCGCCATTGCCGCAGCCGTTCAAACAGGTTGCGATCGACGCCCTCCCAATCATCGGCTTCGCTGCGGGAGCGGTTTGCCTGTTTCAGGCGTGGCTCCAATAACACCACCTCACGCTGGTCGCGGAGCACCTCCCAGGACCGGGCGTTGAGGGTCACGACTGGGCGGTCACCACTGCTGCGGGAGAGATAGTCCTGGTCGAGCAGTTGATGCACGAGGTTCTCACAGGTTCGCTGGTCGAGTTCGGCCAGCAGACCATACGTCGACAACCGCTCATGCCTGTACCGCTGGATGGCCGCAGTCTTCGCGCCCCGCAGCACCTCGCTGACATGCCGGACCCCGAACCGTTCACCGACGCGAGCCACGCAGGAGATGATCTTCTGGGCCGTCACATGGCTGTCGGGCAGGTTCTGCGTTTCACCCAGGCAAACGTCGCAGCCACCACAGTGAGACTCCTCATAGGTCTGGCCGAAGTATTCCGAAAGCGCCGCATGGCGGCAGCGGGCAGCCTGCGCGTACCGCCGCATCTGGTGAAGATGCTCCAGCTGTCCGGCAATGAACCGCTCGGTCTGCTCCTCGTCGAGCTCTGAGGAATCGCTGCCCCGACGGATCAGCGATTCCCAGCTGAAGACGTCGGCTGATGAATAGAGCAGCACACATTCAGCAGCCAGACCGTCACGGCCCGCCCGGCCGGTCTCCTGCTGATAGGCCTCCAGGCTTTTGGGGAGGGCAGTGTGCAGCACCAGCCGGACGTTCGAGCGGTCAATCCCCATGCCGAAGGCAACTGTGGCGACGACAACATCGATGGTCTCCTTTGCAAAGGCCTCTTGGGTACGGTGCCGCTGGGTGGACTCCAGGCCGGCATGGTAGGGGTGGGCCAGCAGTCCAGCAGCGGTGAGCTTCGCTGCCAGCTCTTCGGTCTCTCGGCGGGAGATGCAATAGATGATCGACGCCTCACCGGCATGCCGGCCGAGCACCTCGAGTGTCTGCCTGGTCTTGTCAGTCCGCGGCACCACCCGATAGGTGAGGTTGGGCCGGTCAAAGATGCCAACCAGGGTTTCCGGATTCCGCAGCGTGAGCTGGCTGGCAATGTCCTCCCTTACCCGCGGCGTCGCCGTGGCGGTGAAGGCGTGCATGCTCGCCTCCGGAAATCGCTCGCGAAGGTTCGCCAGTTGCCGGTATTCGGGTCTGAAGTCATGCCCCCACTGGCTGATGCAGTGGGCCTCGTCGATGGCAAAACGCCGCACGCCGACCGTGGCCAGCGTATCGAGCAGACCAGAGCCAAAAAGCCGCTCCGGGGCGGTGAACAGCAGCCGGAGTTCGCCCGCCCGCAGCCGGTCATAGATTGTCCGCCGCTCAAGCAGCGACAGCCCGCCATGGATGGCTGCCGCGGGATAGCCGATCGCCTCCAAGGCGTCGACCTGATCCTTCATCAGCGAAACAAGAGGTGAGACAACAATATCGGTGGTCTCGCTCAGCAGCGGCGGCAGCTGATAACAGAGGCTCTTGCCGCCGCCGGTGGGCAAGACGACCAGCGAATCACGGCCGTCGACTGCGGCGGTGATCGCCTCAGTTTGCAGCGGCCGGAGGGTGTCAAAGCCCCACCAGGTCTGCAGGGTGTCGCGGATGGCGGCGGTGGGGCTGCCCGCGATGGGCGACGGGGGCGTGTCAGTTACCTCGTCTGCCTGCATTGCCGTCATCCGCTCCTTGGGCCTCCGATCCTCTGCGGAAACGGGCAGGATAGCATTTCAGAAATGAAAGCGGGTGAAAGGCCCAGCAGGGGCAAAAACATGTGGGGGAAACCAATCTTGATTGGCAGTGAGGGGCTTGGGAGAGTCCGGAACGATGCTCCACCCGATCCCCACGCCCCCTGACGCCGTTTCGCTGTTGCGGATTACCCGCCTTCGGCCCGCCATTATCGCCGGGCTCCTGGCGTGTGCTCTGATGGCCGGGGCCTCGGCTGATCCTCTGCCTATGCCTGAGGGGCAGCAGAGCGTTCCAGCCGGTTCCGATGGAATGTTTCTGCCGTCGGCAAACGGCGTCAAGCTCTGGGAGCGGACGCTCCGCACGATTGCCGCTGACTGGCCCGTGGTACGGACGGTGCCCCCTGACTTCACGGCCATCCCGCCCCGGGCTGGTCGAATCGAATCGGCTTGGGTTGAACCACCGGCTACTCCGAGTCAAACCGGTCTGCCGGCAGGATCGGCCTGGCCGCCCCAGCGGCAACGGGTGGTGGTGCAGGTGATGCCGGCAGCAGGGGGGGCCTGGATTGATGCAGTGGTCGAAACCCAATCACTTGACGATCTGGACGTCAGCCTCTCGTCCGACCGGGTGAGTCTAACCGGAGGCTGGCAGACTGAGATGCAAGGCGAGACCACAGCCGACGTGACCACTATGCTTGCTGCCCGGCTTTCGCCACATGCTGAGCCGATCTATGCACTGCCGCCACCGACCGAACTGCTGACGTCGTCCCACCCCGCTGTCCCCTGGGCCGACAGCCGCTTCCCCCGGCTTTCGCGGGCTGGCTGCAAGGTCTTGCGGGACTACAAAAATTTCTATCAGTGCGACCGGCTGGTCTGCCTCACGGCCGCCTTCGGCGCCGGTGCCCTGATGGCCAACACCGGCTTTGACACCACCATGCAGAACGCTTGGCAGACCGGTGTGCGGCCGACCGAGTTGGGCACCTTCTTCTCGGGCTGCAAAGACATCGGCGAAGGCCGGTATACGTTACCGATCTTCGCCACGGCTGCTGCGACCGGACTCGTGTTCGAGGGCCGGCCGGTGGGTGACGCCCTCGGCGGTTGGGGCTCACGCAGCCTGCGGATCTTCGTCGTGGGTGCCCCGCCGCTCTATGTGTTGCAGTGGGCCACCGGAGCCTCGCGACCGGGTGAAACGAGTGCCGGCAGCTATTGGAAGCCGTTTCAGGATTACAACGGCGTCAGCGGCCATGCCTTCGTCGGCGCCATTCCTTTCTTGGCGGCCGCCGACATGGTGGAAAGCCCACTGGCCAAGGGCACGCTCTATGTCTGCTCGACCTTTGTCGGCTTTTCCCGGATGACCGATGACGCCCACTATCCATCACAGATCTTCCTCGGCTGGTACCTCGCCTGGGCGAGCTCGCTGGCGGTCAGCCGCACCGAGCATCACTTTGCCGGCATGGAGGTACGGGTGGTGCCGCTGCCGATTGGTGATCAGGGGGGCATGGGGGTGGAGGCCCGCTGGTAGCGGCCAGCGCCCGGGGGCCCGTGCGTACAGAAACAGCTTCTGCGGTGATTTGTGTGGGTCGTTACTGAAGCGTCGGGGCGAGCCCATGCCATCTCGCCGGACGTTCGCTCCGGGCATCCTGCCCGCCACTCACTCGACGGAAACTTCGCTTCGCCATCCCGGCTGCGCTCAGTTTCCAGCGCCGCTCGATTGGCATGGGCCTGCCCCGCACCCAATGGTGGTGTCACGCCACTGGAATGCGGGAGCGGGAGTGACCGGAACGGTCTCGTCGTTGCCGCAGGAGCAATGTGCACCGCCTGTTGCCGTCCACGACAAACCCACCCTCAATCTATGGATCGAGCGATGGCGGAAAATCTTCACGATCGGCAACACGATTCGCACGCGATCAATTGAGCTGTTGAACGCGAACTGCATGGAATGCACCAGCAGCTGCTGCGGGGCTGACGCCGTCCACCAGTTCAACCTGGCCGATGCGGTTGGGCAGGACGAACCGCAGCTGACCGTTGAGGGTCTTTTTGTCGCGGGCCATGATCGCCAGCAGGGTCTCGTCGCTGATGCCCGCGAGCGTGTCGGTGACAACCGGCAGGCAGAGCTGCTCCAGCAGCCGGTACTGGCGGTCGACGATGGCCTCGTCAATCCGGTCGAGGCTGTAGGCGAGCCGAGCCGCGGCGACCATGCCGAGCGCAACCGCCTCGCCGTGCAGCAGCGTGCCGTAGCCGGTTGCGGTCTCAAAGGCGTGCGCAAAGGTGTGGCCGTAGTTTAGGCAGGCCCGCAGGCCGGTCTGTTCCCGCTCGTCCCGCTCAACCACATGGGCCTTGAGCTCAGCCGAGCGGCGGACAATGTGGCCGATGGCTGGCGGCTCACGATTGATGATGGCGGTGGCATTGTCCTCGAGCCAGGCGAAGAACTCGGCGTCGAGGATCATGCCGTACTTCACGACCTCGGCCAGCCCACTGGTGAACTCGCGGTCGGGGAGCGTGGCCAGCGTGTCGATGTCGGCAAGCACGCCTTGCGGCTGCCAGAAGGCCCCAACCAGATTCTTGCCCGCCGTCAGGTTAATGCCGGTCTTGCCCCCGATGGCACTGTCGACTTGAGCGACCAGCGTGGTCGGTACTTGCCAGCATGGGATGCCTCGGGCGAAGCCGGCCGCAACAAAGCCGGCTAGGTCACCAACAACGCCACCACCAACGGCGATCACCACCGTCTGGCGATCGATGCCGAGTTGGGCGAGTGACTCCCAGAGGCGGCCTGCCTCGGCCAGCGATTTTGACGATTCACCTGACGGAACCGTGAGCAGGTCGGTTTCGAGTCCCGCCTGCTTCAGACCGGTGACCACAGCAGTGGCATGAGGGTCGACAACAGCTGCATCGGCGATCACCATCGCCCGTCGGCTACCACCAGCTGCCAAGAGCGAGCCGAGTTGGCCCAGAGTACCACTGCCGACATGGATGGCATAGGAGCGGTCGGGAGGCGGAGAACCAGCACCGTCGAGTCGCAATGAAATCGTGCAGTCGTCCACGTTAGGTTGCCGCCACGCGTTCGACGTCATCGGGCGTCACCGTGATCACGCGGGCAAACCCCGTGTGCTGCCGAACATAGTCGAGCTCCGCTGCCTCGGCCGGGGCAGCATGCAGCAGCATTTCAACCCGGCTGCGGTCGGCCTCCGACCAGTCCTCGTAGTCGTCGGGCCAGACGGTCTGCTGCTCCACAACGAGGGCTTCACGATAAGGGTCGAGCTGATTGGGCATCGGGCCGTTCCTGCAAAGGGATGCGAAAGCGATCGGGGGGACATTCTCTCGCAAGAGTATACATTGAGACATCCGGGTGTCTGGATGCCCCGGCATGCCTCTCGAGTTGTGGGTGTTTTCGTGGCTCGTCCAAACCCAGGTACCCTGCTTGTTGTTGGTCTGCTTGGCCTCGGCCTTGCCGCCGCTGGCACGGGTATCTGGTTTCAGTGGCAGCAGACGCGGCGGTGTCTCAGCTTTTACGGCGTCGAAAATGCTGCAAGTATCTCGCGTGCCCCCGGGGTTGAACTCTGGCTGCTCGCGCGGCCGTCAGGCAGCCTTCATACAGGTCATCTGAGGGCGTTCCAGCGGCTCGACATTTCCGAGGCAAAGGGGCTGGTCCACCTGAGGCGGGGGCTCGTGGAGGATGCCAACTTTGCCTGGGCCGCGGCCACGCCGGACGGTCCACAGCCTGATGCTGCCTGGGACATCGCCCTGGTGTTCACGCAAGATGCCGCTGCCGGTGCGGGACGCTCACTGCTGGTGGTCGATTTTGGCCGCGAACCGGATGACGCCCGGCTGACCGTGGTTGGCCGGCCCGGACGCGTCACCCTGGGCAAAATAGCGAAGGGGCTTCGGGAATGGGTCACTGCAACCGCTGCCGCGGCTGGCATCCCGGCCGTACCGGGCGTCAACGAGTCTGGCTGAAACAGGTCTTTTGTCGGCAGGGTGGCGGGGGCTATCGTCACGATCACGACCGTGGCATTCTCGACCACCCGAGGAACTGCCGCCGACTCCTGCCCTGAAAGGCTCCCCCGACAATGCGGTCAATTGCAGTCGCGAATCAAAAAGGTGGCGTCGGCAAGACGACCACCTCGGTTAATCTGGCGGTCGCGCTCGCCCGCAGTGGCCGGCGGGTTTGCCTGATCGATCTCGACCCTCAGGCTCACGCTACCCTGCATGTCGGCGTGACGCCCGGCGAGCATCCCTATTCGGCTTACGACGTTCTTGCCGAGGGCCAGCCGCTGGCCGCGGCTCTGGTACCCGCAGGTGAAAACCTCTGGGTCGTGCCGTCGCATCTTGACCTTTCGGCAGTGGAGGTGGCTTTGGCCAACCGGCCGGGCCGTGAGGCGATTCTGCGGCAGCGACTGGCTGCTGATCCGGCATTTGGTGGCAATCGCCAAGCGTTTGGCGGTGAGAGCCAAGGCACTCCAACCGCTCCGCACGCGACCCTGCCGCTGCCGTTTGACTTTCTGGTCATCGACTGTCCACCTTCGCTCGGCCTGCTGTCGCTCAACGCGATGGCTGCTGTTGACGAGGTGCTGCTGCCCTTACAGCCCCACTTTCTGGCCCTGCACGGGTTGAGCAAACTGCTTGAGACAATCGAACTGGCAGCCGATCATGTCAATCCGCGGCTCCAGTTGCTGGGTGTGGCCCTCTGCCTTTACGAGGGGGGAACGCGGCTGGCAAGCGAGGTTGGCCGGGACGTGGAGGCCTTCTTCGCGGAGGCTGGGCGGGGGCACCCGGCCTGGCGGGATGCCCGGGTGTTCCAGACGAAGATCCGCCGCAACATCCGGCTGGCAGAGGCGCCAAGTTTTGGTCAATCAATCTTTGACTACGCCGCCGATTCATACGGGGCGGCAGACTACCGCAGCCTGGCGGAAGAGGTCGCCGCCGCGGTGCTCCCGGCCCGACGTCCAGCGAGCAGCCCGCTTGAGCAGGTGGCCTGAGCCGCAGGTGGTGCCAGCCGTCGTGGGACTCAATTTTCAGGTTTGGCGACTGCGGTTCCAGCTGCGAAACTGTGGGGGAAGCAGTGGAAGCCTGTTGATGGCTATCATCTGAGACTCGATGAGGAGCGTGCAATGCTGCCACCGAACAGGAATTCGAGCATTTTTTTGGGCCCGCTTTGTTGGGCTGCGGTGATCGGACTGCTGCTGGCCTTCGCTGCCAAGACTCAGGCGGCAGACGGTTTTCGTACCCTGGGGCCAGGCGTCCTGACAGTCGTCCCTCCTGACCGCTCAGTCGACGATGTCTCGCAGCGGTTCGACCTGCACGAGTTAGCGCAGGGGAGAGGGGAGGCCTGGGATCCCGACCATGCGCCAACACATGAAACGCTGATCGGCATGGCCCAGAATCGACAGTTCCTACGGGATATCTGGTGCCTCGAGTTTGCGTATAAGCCGCCGCGGACAATCGAGATTGAGGTGCCTGGCGAGGGCTTTACCAGTAGGCGGGAACGGGTCTGGTACCTGGTCTATCGGGTTCGCAACCTGCAACCGCAAGAGGCTGAGGGCCAGCCGCCACAGCCCGGGTCCGGCCGCCGGATCGTTTTTCCTAAGGACGACAAGGGCCGTGAAGATCTCACCAGCCCGCAGACCGAACCGGTGAATCTGCCGGTTACGTTTGAGCCGCAGTTCATTTTTGAGACCCATGAAGCTCTGGCCCGCGCTGAAGGCCTGCTGGAGCATCGGGATTTCCTTGATCGGCTGGTGCCGTCGGCGCTTGAGCCGATCAGTCGACGGGAAAAGATTCCGCTGGAACAGCTCCACGACAGCGTCAGTATTTCCGAGCGGCCAATCCAGGCCGGCGAAGAGCGCTGGGGCGTTGCGGTTTGGGAGGGAGTCGATCCCCGGATCGACTTCTTCACCATCTTTGCCTATGGCCTGACCAATTCACTCAAGTGGCGGCATGACGCTGAACTGATCACCGACGAAGAACACGCCCCGAAGTATGAGCGGCGGCAGCTGGAGTGCCTGCGGCTTGACTTCTATCATCCCGGTGATGGCATCGGTGACAGCGGCGATGAGGTGCAACTGGCCCATGCCGGAATGTTTGAACAGCTCGCACTCGGCTCAAGGCTGTTGGAAGCAGCCAGTCGGGCCGAACTGACTCGGGCGGAGCATATTCAAGGTGTCCGGCAGCTCGGCGTGCAGTGGCAGGACTTTCTCGAACCGGAAGAGAAGGGGGAGGCATGGCAAGGCGGTGCTGGCCTCGCGCCCGTGGAGCTGTTTGCCACCACGCTGGCCAAGGTCGAGGATCCGGCCGAGCGTGAGACCTTGGTGCGAGCCTTTCTGGGAGAACAGGCGATTGGCTGGATGGAAGAGCTGGTCCGTGCGGTTGCCGGTCCGGTCTCTCCGGAGGCCGATGCCCGCCGACGGGCAGCACTCGCTGAGATCGAGCTGACACCCGAGGAGATTCTTGAGGCACCGCTCGTGGGCTTTGCGACTATTATTCGGAAGCTCGAGCAGGCTCCTGATATGCCGACCCGCCAGACCGAGGCGGCTCAATTTTTTGGATCAGCGGCGAGACGGGTCGATGATATCGCCCACGAGGTGGCGATTGCCCGCACGGCCGCTTTGCTCAGGTTGCTCGGTGTCGACGAGGTCGCTCTTCAGCAGGTGTCAGTCCGCCGAGCGTTGGAGTTCATTCTGCCGAACCTCACGACCGCCGCGAACCCAGCCGAAGACGACCCTGGTCGGGTCGTGCCCCGCGACGAGGCTGAATTGCAGCTGCTGCTGCGGGGCCTGTTCGGGCACGAAGGTCCAGAACTGTTCGAGCGGGCCGAACAGGCCACGGAAAGCGAGGACTATCGCTGGCTCTTCCGTGAGACCCGGCGGAAGGATATCTTATAGATCTTCCAAGGCGGCCCCGGTGACCTCCCGGCTGGCTACCGCCACCCATTCAAGACCCTCAGCAAGCGAGGAAACGAACATGGCTCATAAAAAAGGACAGGGATCGAGTCGAAACGGACGCGATTCCAACGCCCAGCGTCGCGGTGTCAAGCGGTTCGGCGGCCAAGCCGTGCGGGCCGGGAACATTCTGGTCCGTCAGGTCGGTACCCGGTTTCATCCTGGGGCCAATGTCGGCATGGGCACCGACTACACCCTCTTTGCTCTCACCGATGGTGTCGTCCGGTTCGACCGGGAAGGCCGCCGGGTGAATGTCGATCTGGCCGCTGGCTGACGCTCGCTGTGGGGCCAGGCCCGTAAGCGTTGGCTACTGAGGCCCTTTTGTGTTTGTTGATCGCGCCCAAGTCGAGGTCGCTGCCGGCAATGGCGGCAATGGCATCGTCAGCTTTCGTCGTGAGAAATATGTCGCCCGCGGTGGGCCGGATGGCGGCGATGGTGGGAACGGTGGCAGTGTCATTCTGCGGGCGGAAGCTGGCGTCGATTCGCTGGCGGGAATGGCCCACCGCAAGCAATGGCGGGCCGAGCATGGTCGCCCAGGCGGTCCCCACAACCGGCAGGGGCGATCGGCCCGTGATCTGACGCTGCTGGTGCCACCAGGCACGATTGTCATCGATGAGGCCTCTGGGCTTGAGATCAAGGACCTTGCCCGGGCCGGTGATCAGATTGTGGCTGCCAAGGGGGGCCGCGGCGGACGGGGCAATGTCCACTTCAAGTCGTCCGTGAACCGGGCGCCCCGCGAGTCGACCGCTGGTGAGTTGGGCGAATCGCGGAGGCTGACCCTCGAACTGAAGGTGATTGCCGACGTGGGTCTGGTCGGCCTGCCGAACGCAGGCAAGAGCACCCTTCTCTCGCGGCTCTCCCGGGCCCGGCCGGAAATTGCCAACTATGCCTTCACGACCAAGGCGCCGATGCTCGGGCTGGTGCAGGTGTCGCCCGACCGCAGCTTCGTGCTGGCCGATCTGCCGGGGTTGATCGAGGGGGCCCATGCCGGCGTCGGTCTCGGGCATGAGTTTCTCCGGCATGTCGAGCGGGCCGGCATTCTGGTGCATGTCGTCGAGCCGCTGCCGGCCGATGGTAGCGACCCGGTGGCCAACTATCGACAGATCAGGCAGGAACTGCGGCTGTATGATGAATCATTGGCGGTGCGGCCTGAGACCGTCATTGTCAGCAAGGCCGAACTACCCGGGGCCGAAGAGGTGCGGGAGCGGCTGGCGGCTGAGACGGGGCTCAATGTGCTGGCTGTTAGCGCTGTCACCGGGCAGGGACTTGACCGTCTGTTGGCTGCCGTGACGCGGCTGCTCGATCAGGCTGCCGGGGAATGATGGGAGGCAAGTGACCATGGCAATGACCGAGCACGCCCGCGGCGAAGCTGACCCGGTCCAGGTGGTCGCCGACGTCGGTAATTCACGGATCAAACTGGCAGTTGTGACCGCGGCTGCTCGGGGACTGCCCCGAATTGAGCAGCGGCATGATCTTGAGAGCCACAGTTTTGCCTGCGATGAGCTAGAGGGCTGGCTGATGACGGCGGCCCCGGCCGATGTCATGGTCTCAATCGCCAGCGTCTATGATGCCGCCGCCGCTCGGCTGGAAGCGGCAGTTGCCGGAGTGAGCGCCACCCGGCACCGGCCGGTTCACCAGCGTCGGGTGCGGTTTGCCGACCTGCCGATTGTGGTCGACCTGGCTGAACCAGAGCGGGTTGGGATTGATCGGCTGGCGGCTGCAGCGGCCGCCTGTCAGTTGAAGGTGGCCAGCCGGGGCTGTGTGGTGATCGATTGCGGGACGGCCGCGTCGGTCGATGTTGTCTCCGCCGATGGACGGTTTCTGGGGGGAGCGATTCTTCCGGGGCCAGCCTTGATGGCCCGGTCCTTGGCCGACGGCACCAGTCTGCTACCTGAGGTGGCGGCGTTGGGCGAGGCAGCCACTCCAGCCATGCCGGGCCGCGCGACGAATGAGGCGATTGCCGCCGGTATCGGGTTTGGGATTCGCGGTGGTGTCGCCAGACTGGTCGCAGAGGCTCGTCGGTCGGTTGGTGAGGATGCCGAAGTGTTTCTCACGGGGGGCTGGCGGGCGGCTGTTCACGGCGAGCTTGTCGGTGCTGTCGAACTGCCCGATCTGGTGCTGGCGGGTATCGCCCTGGCCGCAGTGCGGCCGGCTGCGGGGTGAGGCGGTTTTTCTCGAGACGTCGAGTACACTACGCCAGACGCTTTCCAGCTTAGATTCCCTTCCCCGCGTTTCCTGCCAGTGACCGATTCCAACCCTTCAGTTGTTCGTGAAAATCCTCGGGGACGCGACCTCGCCCTTGCGATTGCCCGGGTGCTTGAGGAGACCCGGGGACGCGACATTCGGGTGCTCGACCTCCGGAAGGTCACTGAGGTCTTTGATTATTTTGTGCTGGCCACCGGGTCCAGTCGCCGCCAGATGCATGCCCTGGCCGATGAGGTTGAGCGGATCATCAAGGATGAGTTCGGTGATACCAAGCGGGGCATCGAGGGCTATGACGAGAGCCGCTGGATCGTGCTCGACTATGGCGATGTCGTGGTTCATCTGTTTGATGCCGACGCCCGCGAGTATTGGGATCTTGAGCAGCTCTGGAGTGACGCGGTACCGGTCGATCTGCCCACGGCAGCCGGGGATGGGGCAACAGCGTGAAGGCATCCGCAGCAACCACCGATGCGGCCGGCGTCACCGACTTCCGGGCAGCGTTCCGCGACTGCATGGCAGGTGTGCTTCAGTCGGCGATGAGTGCCGACGAGTTGTCAATCGAAGCCAGCGATATCCCGGCCCTGCTTGAGCTGGTTCGCGAGACAGCCGACCCTAAGTTTGGGGACTACACCGCGACGCTGGCGATGCCACTGGCCAAACGATTGGGAGCCAAGCCACGCGATCTGGCCGAGCGGCTGATTGTCCGGCTCAATGCCGATACTTGCTTTACGCGTTTGTTTGATCATGTCACCGGGCCGGTTGGCCCAGGCTTTATCAATGTTCGGGTTCGGGATGATGCCCTGGCTTGCGGAGTGGCTGCCGCCTGTGGCGATCCCCGTCTGGGTGTGCTGCCGGTGGCCCAGTCCGAGACGATCGTGCTCGACTACTCCTCGCCGAATGTCGCCAAGCCGATGCATGTCGGCCACATCCGCTCAACGGTGATTGGTGACGCCCTGGCCCGGATCCTGCGGTTCCGCGGCCACCGGGTCATCACGGACAATCACCTTGGCGACTGGGGCACCCAGTTCGGCATGATCCTCTGGGGCTGGAAACACTGCCGTGACGAGGCGGCATACACTGCCGACCCGACCGCTGAGCTCAGCCGGCTCTATCGTCTGGTCCGCAAGGTAGCCGATGCCAAGCCAGAAGAATTGGCCGCTGATCCAGAGGCCGCAGCCCTAGCGGAGGCCCATCCCGAGGCTGGCCGTGAGGTGCTGCTTGAGACCGCCAAGCTGCATGAGGGAGACGCAGAAAACCGGCGGCTCTGGGACGAGTTTATGCCGGCCTGCCGGCGGGAGATTGAGCGGATCTACGGCCGGCTCGACGTGACCTTTGACCACACGCTAGGAGAGAGTTTCTTTCAGCCGTTGCTGGCCGGCGTGGTTACGGACCTGACTGCTGCTGGGCTTGCCCGCGAGAGCCGCGGGGCAATTGGTGTCTTTCTGGACGGGCAAGAAACGCCGCTGCTGATTCGCAAGGCCGACGGGGCGTTTCTGTATGCGACGACTGATCTGGCGACCCTTGCCTGGCGGGCAGAGCACTGGCAGCCCGACCGGATTCTCTATGTGGTCGACCATCGGCAGAGCCAACACTTCCAGCAGGTCTTTACCACTGCACGGTCTTGGGGCTGCCGGGCCGCGGAGCGGCTGGCTGCGATGCAGCTAGTCCATGTCGCCTTCGGCACGGTGCTCGGCGAAGACGGCAAGCCGTTCAAGACCCGAGCGGGAGCTGCTGTCGGCCTGGAGGCATTGCTCGACGAGGGTGTCGAGCGGGCGTTGGCGATTGTCGGGGAAGGTGAACACGCTCGTCAGGGGATGGACGAAGCCCAGCGGCAGGAGGTGGCCGAGGCGGTTGGCATCGGGGCAATCAAGTACGCCGATCTGTCGCAGAACCGCACAACCGATTACGTCTTCAGCTTCGACAAGATGCTTGAGCTCAAGGGAAACACCGCCGCCTACATGCAGTATGCCGTCGCCCGAGTCGAGGGCATTGCCGGCCGAGGCGGCATCGATCGCGAGGCCCTCCGGCAGCAGGTGGCAGCCGATCCGGCGAGCATTGAACTTGCCGACCCCCGAGAGCGGCGGCTTGCGTTGGCGGCGTTGCGGCTGGCGGCGGTGCTTGAAGACGTGGAAGCCGACTACCGGCCCAACCTGCTCACCGGGTGGCTCTTCGAACTGGCTGGCCTGTTCTCGAGCTTCTACGACGCGTTGCCTGTGCTCAAAGCTGAAGGGCGACAACGAACCACCCGGCTGGCGCTCTGCGACCTGACCGGCCGCACTTTGCGGCAGGGCCTCGAACTGCTCGGCATCCGCGTGCCGCTGCAGATGTAAGTCCCGGATTAGCAGTGCAGAACCAGGCTCGCACGATGTTTGGTGAGTGAGCTGTCAAAGGTCGCTGAGAGCCCCGGCGACCCCGCTCGCTGGTGTGTCTGTGAGTGGCTCGATACGATCGACAGTTGCATGAGGATTCCACCGAATCATCGCTGAGGCGTCCGCATGGCAGTTTCACTCACTGGAAAACTCCTGGTCGCCTCCCGCGATCTCAACGACTCCCACTTCTCTCGGACGGTGGTGCTCTTGCTCCATCATGATGGTGAAGGGGCGTTTGGGCTGGTTATTAACCGCCGTAGTTCCGTGCGGCTTTCCGATATTTGGAGCCGGGTGGGCGAGGGGACCTGTCCGCACGATCTGCCCGTGATGGTTGGCGGACCTGTTGAGGGCCCGCTGGTGGTGATGCACACCAATGCGATGCTGGGGGAAATGGAGGTCGCCCCGGGTGTTCATTTCACCTCTCAGAGGGAACACTTCTCTGCTCTCCTCCAACAGGCATGCGAGCCACTGAAAGTTGTGATTGCTTCATCCGGCTGGTCGGGAGGCCAGCTTGAGAGTGAACTTGCCGAAGGCGCGTGGGAAGTTGCCGACGCGACACGGGAACTCATTTTCGGTGATGACGAAACCCTCTGGCAGCAAATAAGCCGCCACCTTGCCGATCAGCGGCTGGTCGAAAGTCTCGGCATCAGGCATGTGCCGGTCCGGCCGTGGCATAATTGAGGACGAATGTTGGGCGACACGCCCATGGGGTTTCATTGGTGAAGATGTCGCCCAGCCGCATCAACGTGAGGTTTCGGAATAAGCAGCCCCTAACGGTGGCAGCGGGTCTTCCAGCACGCCCTGCACCCGGCCCCAGAGCAGCAGCCCCTCAACCGCCATCCAGGCTTCAACGGCCAGCATCACGACCGCGACCGCGACGAGTGCCAGGCTGCCACCATCCAGCCAGCGGCCGATGTTGATGCACAGGGCCCAGGCCGGCATCACCAGCATCAGGATCATCGGGAGGGTGGCGACGAGCGTCGGCAGGCCGCGACGGCGGAGGTAGAAGCTGATCACCAGCAGCGACAGCCCGGCGAGCAACTGATTGGTCGCCCCGAAAAGCGGCCAGAGGATGAGACCCCCGGTGCCGAGATTGGCCACGCTCCAGTCCTTGCCGGGCGCGGGCAGCAGAGCCAGCAAAAAGGCAGTGCCGACGGCAAAGAGGGTCGCCCCATGGGGTGTGGTCAGCCACGTGAGTGGCAGGGCCAGCGGGCTGGGGGAGCGACTGGCCCCGGTGCCACCCGGAAGCTTGGCCGCCAGCGTCCCCGCCAGTTCCTGCACAACATATCGCTGCAGCCGGGTGGCGGTGTCGAGCGTGGTGCCGGCGAAGCTTGCCACCAGCACGCCGACCAGGGCCCGGGCCATCACCGCGTCAATCCCGAGTGACTCCAGCAGATTGCCTGAGCCAACAACAAATGCGGCGATCGCCTTGCCGCCGGTGACCCCCTTCCAGTCGCCATAGAGCTCTCGCCAGAGGGCGGTGCCGGTGAGGCCGGGATATTCTTGCGGCCAGCCAAGGCCGATGCCCGCTCCGACCGCCACAATCACGAGTACCGCCAGAAAGGCCTCCAGCAGCATCGATCCATAGCCGACCGCCCGGGCATCGGTCTCGCAGCGAAGCTGCTTGCTGGAAGTGCCGGAGCTCACCAGGCAGTGAAACCCGCTGACGGCACCGCAGGCGATGGTGACAAACAGGAAGGGGATGACGGGTGGAGCGTTGGTGGGGTGCAGGTCGATGAGCGGCGCGAACATCTCCAGCGGTGGAGCTGGGGTGCCCGTGGCGATGGTGGCAGGCCCGATGAATGCGGTCACCACCAGGCCGGTCACGATCAAACCGAGGCTCGAGATCAGCTGCAGGCTGTTGATGTAGTCGCGAGGCTGCAGCAGCAGCCAGACCGGCAGCACGCTGGCGACATAGCAGTAGGCCAGGAGAATCGCCACCCAGAGCCAGATTGGCCAGCTGGCCACAGTGCCGTTGATGCCCTGAACGAGCTGCCCGACCGGACCGCCGGTCCAGCTTGTGCCGGGGCAGCCGGCGCCCAGCCAGACAGTGGCGTACATGGCCGTGAGGGCCGCCAGGCTGGGAACGAGCAGGTTTTTGCCCTGCCGATGCACCCGCAGCCCAATGGCCACGGCAATCGGTATCTGCAGGAAGACCGGCAGGATCGCCTCAGGGAACTGCACAAAAACACTGGCGATCACCCAGCCGAAGATCGCCAGCACCACCCAGAGGGCAAACAACAGCAGCACCAGGAACAGCAGCCGCACCCGCGGGTTCAGCAGCCGTCCGGCGACTTCACCGACGGTCATGCCGCGGTTCCGCAGGCTCACGACGAGGACTGCCATGTCGTGCATGCCGCCGATCAGAATTGAGCCCAGCAGCACCCAGATGAGGGCCGGTCCCCAGCCCCACATGATCGCGAGTGCTGGCCCGACAATTGGGCCGGTGCCGGCAATGCTGGTGAAGTGATGGCCGAAGACAATCGCTGGCGGGGTGGGCACAAAGTCGCGGTCGTCCCGCAGCGTCTCACTCGGCACTGGCGCTGCCGGGTCGAGCTTGAAGAGACTGCCGGCCAGCCAACGGCCGTAGCCGAAGTAGCCCAGTAGCAAGGCTGCCGCGGCCCCTAGCACCAGTCCCAGAATCATCATTTCGCTATCCCTTCGGCGTGCAGGTTGATCAGCCGCCGCGAAGATCCGAAGCGGTCGATAGAATGCGTCCGTCCGTCCGTAGTGTACCCCGAGTGCTGCGGCGGTTGATTCCTTTCCATCAGCACCCGCACGTCCCACACCATGGCTCGTACACCAAGCCGCTCGCTCCAGCAGATCCGCAACATTGGCATTATCGCCCACATTGATGCCGGGAAGACGACGCTCACTGAGCGGATGCTCTTTTTTACCAAGGCAATTCACCGGCTCGGCGACGTCGATCGGGGCACCACGGTGACCGACTTCGACCCGGAGGAGCAGGAGCGGGGCATCACCATCTATTCTGCCGCCGTATCGTTCCCCTGGCGTGATGTAACGGTCAACCTGATCGACACGCCCGGGCATGTTGATTTCACCGCCGAGGTGGAGCGGAGCCTGCGGGTGCTCGACGGAGCCGTCGTGGTGCTCTCAGCCCGAGAGGGGGTGGAAGCCCAGAGTGAAACAGTCTGGCGGCAGGCTGATCGCTACGGCGTACCGCGGATCGTGCTGGTCAACAAACTCGACCGCGAGGGGGCCGATTTCTTTGGCACTGTCGACCAAGTTCGCGAGCGGCTCAAAGCTGAGCCGCTGCTGCTGCAGATTCCCATTGGCAGTGGGCCGCCGCACGTGAGTGATCCCTTTCGCGGCCTCATCGACTTGGTGACGATGGAGCAGATCAGCTTTCCGCCGAAGGACGAGGTGCTCAGCGGGGCGGCTGCTGCCGTTGAGCCGACGCGGGGGCCAATTCCGGAAGATCTCCGGCCGGTGGCCGATGAGTGGCGGGAGCAGCTTGTCTCGACGCTCTTTGACTATTCCGACGAACTGGCAGAACTGGCCTTGGCGGAAGCCGAGATCCCGGTCGAACTGATGCGGCAGACGATCCGTGCGGCGACAATTGGTCGCAAGCTCGTGCCGGTGCTGGCCGGCTCAGCCCTCGACTGCATCGGCGTGCAGCCAGTGCTCGATGCGGTTGGCTGGTATCTTCCGAGCCCCGCCGATGTGCCGCCGGTGGAGGGGCTCGATCCAAAAAAGAAGGAGCCGACCGCCATCAGCCGGCCGGCTGACCCGGAGGCTCCCTTCTGCGGCTTAGTCTTCAAAATTTTGGCAGAAAAGCACGGTGATCTGGCCTTCGTGCGGGTCTATTCCGGAACGCTGAAGGCGGGCAGCCGGGCCTGGAACCCGGAGAAGCAGAAGAAGGAGAACATTGCCCAGCTCTGGCATGTGCAGGCTGACCGCCGTGAGCAGGTGGCTGAGTGTGCCGCTGGCGACATCGTCGGCGTGATCGGGCCGCGTCTGAGTGTTACCGGTGACACCCTCTGCGATGCCCAGCAGCCGATTGTCCTAGAGACGATCGAATTCCCCGAAACCGTGATTTCGATGGCGATCGAGCCGGAGACCAGCCTCGAGCGGAAAAAGCTTGGTGAGGCGCTTGAAATGATGAAGCGGCAGGATCCCACGTTCCGAGCAAGTGAAAGCGAGGATACTGGCCAGACCCTGATTTCAGGCATGGGCGAGCTCCATCTGGAGGTCATCCGGCATCGCCTTGAGCGGGATTTCAACCTCCACTGCCGGGTTCACAAGCCGCGAGTGAGTTACAAGGAGACGCTGGCCGGGGCAGTGACGGTCAGCGGTGAATCAAACCGGCAGGTAGCCGGGCAGACGTTGGTGGCGACGGTGACCATCGCCGGCGAGCCGACCGGTGAGCAGTCCGGGGTGACGGTGGAGCAGGGCTGGTTTCCCGAGGGTGACCAGCAGGCAGAGATCGCTGCAGCGATGACCGAGGCCGTGCGGGAGAGCGCTGAGCGGGGCGGCCTTAAGGGCTGTCCGCTCTGGGGGGTGCGGATTGTGGTCGGCGAAAGCCCGCTGCCCGAGCCGCTGCCTGGTGAAATTGCCATCAAAATCGCTGCAGCCGACGCGATTGAGCAGCTGCTGGAGCGAGCAGGCACGGTGTTGCTCGAGCCGATCATGCGGGTCGAAGTAAGTGTGCCGGAAGAGCACCTGGGTGATGTCATCAATGACCTGCAGCAGCGGCGGGCGGTGATCACCGCAACCGAAATCCGTAGTGGGATGAATCTGTTGACCGCCGAGGCACCACTGGCCGGCATGTTTGGCTACTCAGCGGCCGTTCGGAGCGTCAGCCAGGGCCGGGCCAGCTTTACCATGGCCCCTTTGAAGTACGGCCCGGCACCGGCTGAAACTGCTGCCGCTTACGTCTGACGATCAGCGGCCTTGGGAGGTGGCATCACAAAATGTCGGAAATCGGGCCGGCAGGTTGACAGGCGGTCACCCCGCTCGTAGATTCCGTGATTCCTCCGCTGCGAGGCCGCCGATTCCCCATCGGCTCTGGCTTTCGGCGGAAAAAGTCGTTTCGGACGGCTTTTCGCGGTCCTGTTGGCCACCGTGAACGATTCGCTTCGGCAGCAATGCCTGGCGAAGATGTGTTCATGGGTCGTTGCCGGCAGGGCCAAGACCCCGGGATGTCCGAACCTTGGAGAAAGACTGTGGCTGCGCCGACGCAGGAAATCATTCGCATCCGGATGGAAGCCTACGACCACGCGGTACTCGACCAGAGTGCCGCTGAGATCGTTGACACCGCCAAGCGGACCAATTCGGAAGTACATGGCCCAATCCCGTTGCCGACACGGATTGAGCGGTACACCGTGCTGTCGGGGCCTCACGTCGACAAGAAGGCCCGGCAGCAGTACGAGATCCGGACACACAAACGAGTTGTTGACATCGTTCAGGCTACTGCCAAGACGATCGAAGCGTTGAACAAACTGAGTCTGCCGGCTGGCGTTGACATCAAGATCAAGGCGTCATCCAAGTAGGGTTATTTTTAAACAGGTATCCAGTCGGGACTGTGTGGCCCCGCTGGGAGGAAAGCACCACGAGAATCAGGAGCGTACGGTTCATGCTTGGAGGGCTTGGCGGGTAAGGGTCGAGTATTGCTCGGCAACTCCCGCCGCCAACGGCTTCAGGTGTGACGGAGAGAGGTCCCTGCAGGGGGGCTGGCTTTCACCGGCGATGTGAAATGGCTGACGATCAGCAAGAGACGACGCAGGCCGATGAGACTCCCGCTGCCGAAGCCGGCCAAGAGGCCGCTGCTGTCGCTGAGCAGGTGGAAGCGCCCGAACCGGTTGAGTTTGGCCGACGCGGAATTCTTGGCCGCAAAGTCGGGATGACTCAGATCTTCGATGCCGACGGTACCGTCGTGCCGGTGACGGTGATCGAAGCCGGCCCCTGTGCGGTGCTTGCGGCCCGTACGGCGGACCGCGACGGCTATGAAGCCATCCAGCTCGGGTTTCTTGATAAGCCTCGTCGGCTGGCCAGTCGGTCGGTGCGGGGGCAAGTCGCAAAACTCGACAGCAAACGTTCAAAGCAACGGTCTGCAGCAGGCATCGATCCGGCCCCGAAGGCTGACTGTGAGCCCAAGCGGTTTGTTCGCGAGCTCCGCGACGAATCCAAGGCCAAGGTCGGACAGACCGTCACCGTGGCGGCCTTCGAGGGGTGTGAGGCGGTTGATATCACCGGAACCACCAAGGGCCGCGGCACGGCCGGTGTGATGAAGCGGCATAACTTTGCTGGCCAGCGGGCCAGCCACGGTGTCAAGAAGGTTCATCGTCATCAGGGTGGCACTGGCATGTGTCAGTCGCCTGGACGGCTTTTCAAAGGTAAGAAGATGGCCGGTCGCTACGGCAACGAGCGGTCGACAATGCGGAATCTTCGCCTCGTGAGCATAGACAGCGAGCGAAATCTTTTGATCGTTCGTGGGGCGGTGCCCGGGCCTAACGGTGGCTACGTCGTGGTTCGTCAGACAAATAAGTTGAGGCGTTCGGCAACGGTCGGGACGCCGACCTCCAAGAAGAAGGGGGGTGGGAAGTGAACCTGACTGTTTTTGATACCTCTGGCAAGCAGGTTGGTAGCTACGAAATTGACCCTGCTGAACTGGCGCCGAAAATCAATCGGCAGTTGTTGCACGACGCTGTTGTCATGTACCAGGCCAATCTTCGTCAGGGCACCTTCCGGACAAAGAGCCGTGCTGAGGTGGCGGGTACAACGAAGAAAATGTATCGCCAGAAAGGCACCGGCAATGCCCGGGCTGGATCAAAGCGGAGCGGTGTTCGCCGCGGTGGTGGACATATCTTCGCGAAGCGGCCACGGGATTTCGGGTTTCGAATGCCCCGCAAGGCTCTGCAGTCGGCGACGCGAATGGCGTTGGCGGCTCGACTGGCTGACGATGAGGTCAAGCTGATCGATAGCCTCAGTTTTGATTCGCCAAAGACAAGCGCGATGGCGGCTACCCTCGCCTCGCTCGGCGTGGCGGGCCAAACCGTGCTCGTTTCGCCGGCGGAGCACGACGGCAACCTTTGGAAGAGTGCCCGCAACATCTCTGGTGTGTCGGTGACGCCAGTGGCTGAACTCAACGCCCTGAGCATTCTTCAGCCCCGCACAATTGTTATGACCACGGCGGCAATCGATGCCTTCCGGGAGGAGGTCAAGCGTCGTCAGACGAGTAGCCGAACCCGGGTGGCCCGGAAGCAGGGTGGCCGGTCGGCCGCTCGTAACCGGGGTGCCGAAGCGGCTTCCCCTGCAGGAGAGGTCTGATTCATGGCTGTTCCAGTCCCCCCCCCACCGCAGTTCAACCCGAATCTTTCGCCTCATCAGGTGATTCTTCGTCCGTTGGTCACTGAAAAAGGCATGCATCGGGCGAATCGAAACAACGCCTATGCCTTCGAGGTGGTCCGCGCGGCCACGAAAGCAGATATCCGCCGGGCGGTTGAAGAGTTGTTTCAGGTTCGGGTGAGCAAGGTTGCCGTGCAAAACCGGCTTGGAAAGGTTCGACGGAGTCGGCTGCGGCGGGGAAGTACGCGGCCTTGGAAAAAGGCAATCGTGACCCTGAACTCCGAGG
>RFVE01000400.1 GCA_009922585.1 Planctomycetia bacterium | reverse complement strand
GCGGCCACCCGCATTCCCTCAGCTTGCGCTTCGGGCTTCGAAGCACGCGGGGTGCCAACGACTGCTTCCTGGCACGACATTCCCTCAGCTTGCGCTTCGGGCTTCAAAGCACGCGGGGTACCAACGACTGCTTCCTGCCACGACAATCCCTCAGCTTGCGCTTCGGGCTTCAAAGCACGCGGGGGACCTACGACTACTTCCCGCCACGGCATTCCCTCAGCTTGCGCTTCGGGCTTTGAGGCACGGGGGGAATCTCCGATTGCTGCGAAGCCCGAAGCGCAAGCTGAGGGAAACCGCGTGTTTAGATCCAGAAAACAAACTGCCTCGGCGCACGCCTCTGCCGTCCCGGACTTCGGTTCCGCTCAGTGCACCAGCAAAACTTCGTCGGGAGCTTGCGGGGACACTCAGTCGGCGAGTTTCTTCAGCGCTGTCAGGGCGGCGATTGCCCGGTCAGCGCCGCCGAGGTCAGTTGAAACCTTCTTGGCAGCAATCAGGTCATCGACCGAAATTTCCTTGGCCGACTGGGTGGCTGGTGCGGTGCCGCGGCTCGCCTTGGCCAGCTTCCGCCGCCGAGCCTTCTTTCGCTTCGGCCGCTTGGCGGCGGTGGTCACCGCCGCCGACTTCTTCGCCACTACGGGCTTGGCCGCTGATGCTTTTTTAGCCGCCTTCTTCTTGGAGGTCTTCTTGGAGGTCTTCTTGACGGGCTTCTTCTCGGCGGTTTTCTTCACCCGCTTCTTCGCAGCCTTCTTCGCCGGTTTGACAGCGACACCGCTAACGGCGGCAGGAACGCCACCGATTGCGGTGGCCAGTGAGGTGGCGGCATTCGCTTCAGCCATGGTCGAGACACTCCGAGGGGTGTTGCAGGTGATCGGTGGCGGCGAGCCGGTCAAACGCACCGTCGTCAAATGGGAAGACTACCACATCTATTTACAATCGGGGGCACGCTGGCAATTGTTTCTTGTTCGAGTTGCCATCGCCCACGTCACCGAGCCGCCCATGCCACTCGCCTCCGAACTGTCGGCACTTGATTGTGATCGAAGCCTCGACCTTGTCGTGGCCCTGATGAAAATCGCCGGCCCCAGTTGCCGCGAGGCGGCAGTGGCTGCCGAGGTTCGCCGCCGGTTGCTGGCCGCCGGGGTGCCGGCCGCAGCCATGACCACCGACAACGCCCACAAAAAATCACCCGCCGGCGGTGACACCGGCAACCTGATCGTGAAGCTACCCGGCACGGTCCGCGGCCCCCGGCGGCTGCTGATGGCCCATCTCGACACCGTGCCGCTGGCGGTCGGCTGCCGGCCGATCCGGCGGGGCGACTCACTGGTGTCGGGGAATCCCAAAAGCGGTCTCGGGGCCGACAACCGCTCGGGTGTGGCGGCCGTGCTGACGGCGGTGCTGGAGGTCTTTCGCCGGAAACTGCCCCACCCGCCGCTGACGCTGCTGTTCACCGTGCAGGAAGAGCTGGGGCTGTTTGGCAGCCGGTACGTCGATGTCCGCAAGTTGGGCCGGCCACAACTCGCCTGGAACTTCGACGGCCGAGGACCACAGCGGATCACCCACGCCGCTATCGGGGGCCGGACGCTGGCGATCAGCTTTCAGGGCATTGCCAGCCATGCCGGCGGCGCCGCTGACCGCGGGGTGAGTGCAGTCGCTCTGGCGGGGCTGGCGATTCAGGATCTGGTCAGCGGGGGCTGGCACGGCGAGTTTCTCAGGGGCGGCAAAGTGGGGACATGCAACCTCGCAACGATTCATGGTGGTGATGCCACCAACGTGGTGACCGATCGCGTTGACATCTGGGGCGAGTGCCGCAGCTTCGACCGCCGGCTGCTCGACCGGATTGCCCGTGAGGT
>RFVE01000399.1 GCA_009922585.1 Planctomycetia bacterium | reverse complement strand
AAGTCCCGGCCGACCGCCGTCTTGGCAAAGTGGTTGTTGATCGGACAGCCATTGGTCGGATCGAAGCCCGACCAGCCGAGGTCGGGCAGCCAGACCTCGCACCAGGCATGGCTTTGCGAGTCATGGTTCTCGCGATGGATATAGCCACTGACGTACCGGGCGGGCACGCCGCAGAGTCGTAGCAGGGCGATCATCAGATGGGTGAAGTCCTGACAGACGCCCTTGCCCTGTTCGAGCAGATGGTCGATTGGAGAGGTGGAGTCAGTCACGTCCCGGGCATATTCGAAGCGACCCCGGATGTATTCGGCCACCTGGCAGACCCACATGCCAACCCGAAAGCCAGCTGCCGGCTGCAGCTGGCCCAGATGCGGTTCCAGCAGCGGCGTCGCCCGCACCGGCCCCCGTAACGGCAGATACTCAAGCGTCTCCAGCGGCAGGCTGTCGGGGTCGATGGGGAACACGGTTTGGCTGGCCATTGGCCCGATGCCAGCATCAACGGTCTCGACGATGCTGGCGGCCAGCAGGCGAATCGTCTGCTGCGGCTCAAGCAGGTTGAAGTGGTGCACCCGGTTGCCAAAGCCGTCTGCATAGCGATGGATGGTCGCAGGCTGACTGACGTTGAGTTGAAACGAGTGACAACTCTGCTGGCTATCACTCGTCGGCTCCATCCGCAGCTCACAGAGCCATTCCCGGATCGGCTCTGAGTAGGTCAGCGTGGTTTCATGCTGTATTTCGAGAATCATTTGTGGCTGCTTTTGCAGGGGTGGAAGGACGACTGCGGTCGGGTGGCATGGTCACCGCAATGAGTATTGCTGCTGCAGCAGCCGACCGATCAGGCCGCACCGCTGCAGAGAAAGACTGAGAAACTCGCGCAGGCCGGCGGCGCCGAGCGTCGGCTGGTCGAGATAGGTCAGGTCGCTGACCAGCCGGCCAACGGTTCGCCCCGGCTCGGTATCGCCGCGGACCACCGGCTCACCCGAAACCACCCCGAGCGACTGAAAGACCCGGCTCAGGCAAAAGCGGACCGAATGCGGAAACTCGGGGTGAGTGAGGAGAAACTCGATGATCCGCTCCGGCTCAACCCGGCCGATCGAGAGCCGCTGATAGGCTTCGTAGGCGGCACAGCGTTTCAGCACCGCCGCCCACTGCAGCACGCTCACCGGCAGGTCGGACACCTCTCCAGCCACGAACAGTCCCAGCTTGGCATCGAGTGTCCGCAGCACCTTGTCAGCCCGTTCCAGATAGCGCCCCATCTGAATGAAGTGCCAGCCCTCGTCCTGAATCAGCGTGGCGTCACAGATGCCGTGGAAAAGCAACACCCCCATCTGCGTCTCTTCGCAGAAATCGTGGGGAGACTCACCCACTCGCTCCTGAAATGCTACGTCACTGAGCCGCCAGTGCAGCTTATTGAGTTCGCGCCACATTGGCGGGCTGATCGAGCCGCGAATGCTACGGGCATTGTTACGGGCCCGATTGACACAGGCGATGACACTAGCGGTGTTGCCGATGTCGGTGAGTAACCAACGCTGGACGGCAGTGACAGCATCCTCGCCCTCGTGATGAAGCGGAGGCGGCTGCTGATACTGGGCCAGTAACGCCGTCCACTCCAGTTCAACTGGGTCGGCAAGCACCCCGTAGAGATCAAGTTCAAGACTGCTCGTAACCCCGACCGCGCGGGCAAGATGGTCTGCCCGCTCGAGGTACCGGCCCATCCAGAAAAGGGCGTCGGCGACGCGACTGAGCATCATCGCTCCCCTCCCGCCGCTTCAACAGCGGTCTGCCGGCTGAGCATGGCTGCCGTCTCCGGCTGGCTTTTTTCACCTCCGGCAAGCACCCAGGTATCTTTGCTGC
>RFVE01000398.1 GCA_009922585.1 Planctomycetia bacterium | reverse complement strand
CGTTGAGTCGATCGTCGAAGAGATGGAGGCCGATAAGGATCTGGCCAACGCAGCCAAAGAGATCGGCAACGACGGCCCGATCGATCTGACCAGTGCCGAGGCGATGGCCGATTCCGCCCCGGTTCGCAAACTGCTGAACCTTGTCTTGCTGATGGCCATCAAAGAAAACGCAAGCGACATCCACCTTGAGCCGTTTGAAGACACCTTTCGCATTCGCATGAAGGCCGACGGCGTGCTGCAAGAGATGGTGCCGCCGCCCAAGCATCTTTCATTTGCGATCACCACCCGCATCAAGGTGATGGCGAATCTTGATATTGCCGAGCGGCGGATGCCGCAAGACGGCCGGATCGAACTCTCGGTCAGTGGCCACCCGGTCGACCTGCGGGTGAGCGTGCTGCCGACGCTGTTCGGTGAAAGCGTGGTCATGCGGGTGCTCGACCGGGGTGTCGTCTCGCTTGACCTCGACAAGCTGGGCATGGACGAGGGCATCCTGCGGCGGTTCCGCGAGGTGATGGTGCGGCCCAATGGCATCATCCTCGTGACCGGTCCAACCGGCTCAGGGAAAACCACCACCCTCTACTCGGCCCTGTCCGAACTCAACGAACCCGACGACAAGATCATCACCACCGAAGACCCGATCGAGTATGACATTGAGGGCATTGTGCAGGTGCCGATTGACGCTGATCTTGGTGTCACATTTGCCTCCGCTCTGCGGGCAATTTTGCGGCAGGACCCTGACCGCATCCTGGTGGGTGAAATCCGTGATGTTGAAACGGCTGAGATCGCCATTCAGGCGGCCCTTACCGGCCACATGGTGTTTTCCACCTTGCACACCAACGACTCGCCCGCCACGGTCACCCGGCTGCGGGATATGGGGGTGCAGCCGTTTTTGATTACGGCCACGGTTGAGGCGATTCTCGCGCAACGGCTGGTGCGACGAATCTGTGCCAACTGTAAAGAAGAGTATGTGCCTGACGCCGAAACGCTGGCCGACCTTGAGCTGACTAGCGATCAGGTTGCCGGCAAGACCTTCTACCGAGGCAAGGGCTGCGACAAGTGCAGCGGCACTGGCTACAAAGGCCGGTTGGGCCTGTATGAACTACTGATCATGAATGACGAACTGCGTGACCTGGTTGTCCGCAACGCCTCGACCGAGGAGATTCGTGAACTCGCTCGCAAGGGCGGCATGGTCACGCTCCGCGACTCTGGCATGGTCAATATGTTTGCAGGCCACACCACGGCTGATGAGGTCATTCGCGAAACGATTCTTGAGGCCTGAGCATGGCCGCTGTACCCGGACTATCCCTGACCTGATTGAGACGAACCGATGCCAACGTTCATGTTTGAAGCCATCGATGCGGCCACCGGAAAAGAGATCCGGGATACCGTCGATGCCAGCAACGAGAACGAAGCCCAGGCCACCATCCGGTCGATGGGCTATATGGTCACCAAGATCAAGGCCCAGAAATCGAAGGAAGCAACTGCCGGGAAGAAGCCGGGACGCGGGTTTTCGTTTGGCAAGGTCAAACAGAAGGAACTCACCCTTTTCACCCGCCAGCTCTCCATTCTGCAGGATGCTGGTCTGCCGATCCTCCGCAGCCTGAAGGTCCTTGGCGAGATGCAGAAGCCGGGCAAGCTCAAAAATGCGCTGCTCGATACCTGTGATGAGATTGAAGGCGGCTCAACGCTTTCCGAAGCGATGTCAAAGAGTCCGAAGGCTTTCGACCGGCTCTACTGCAACATGATTCGGGCCGGTGAGGCTGGCGGTGCACTTGAGGTGATCCTCCGCCGGCTGTCGGAATTCATGGAGCGGGCCAGCTCCCTCCGCCGCAAGGTGAAGGGGGCGATGGTCTACCCGAT
>RFVE01000397.1 GCA_009922585.1 Planctomycetia bacterium | reverse complement strand
ACCGCCACTCGACGACGAGGGGCTGGTCGCCGCGGCCACCACGGCAGTCGTCATCGCCGTTCCCAGCCCAGCGGCAGTTGCACCGATGGTGGCTGCCGACCAGGCATTGCCGTGGTACCAGGCGGGGTGATAGCCCGTGGATTGCCCCGAGCCCGCCTCACTGCTGGCAGCTTCAATGAGATCCTGAAACTGACCTGCCCATTGGTTGGCCACGCCGAGGGCAATGGCATAGGGCAGAAACCGCTCGAAGAGTTGGAGCGTGCGGGGCTGGGGGGAGCCGCCAGCAGCCGCGAACGTCTGGCGGGTGAGGTCATCGAGCCGGTCACGTTCGGCGGTGGCCAGGTACATCCGAAAGCCATCGATCTGATCCATGATCGCCCGGCCGGCCCCGGTTGGTGCCTTGATCAGCTCGTAAAACACGGCCACCGTGGTGACGATGCCCAGCAGCACCGGAATCAGCCAGAGCGAGGTCATGGTGGCAAGGAGGCCCAAGACGACGATTTCGGCGACGAAAAAAGGCACGGCAAAGAGCGTGATAAAGATTGCTCCGCCGAGGCCCGTGATCCGGTTTAGCCCGGTCCCGCCGGCCAGCACCGTCCGCCAGGCTGTGATTACGTTATGGCCGAGGGCGACACAGCCGACGGACCAGATCGACAGCCAGAGCGTGAAAAAGCCGGTCTTGCCGGTGGCGGAAACCCCGCCGGCTGCGAAGACAGTCAGCAGCAACGCGGCAACCGCCACGACTGCACCACCAAAAAACCAAAACCGGTTCGGCCGGAAGAGAACCCCTTCAAATTCTCCCACCAGCGATTTCTGCAGTTTTTTGATCGCCGCGGAAAACCGCTGGTGGTGCTCCCGGTCAACGTCAAGCTTCGTACGGTCACCCAGCAGCCGCTCAAAGACCTTGCGTTCGCCGGGTGAGGCACTGGCCGCCGGTTCCCCCGTTTTCTCCAGCGCGTAGTCGCCGTCATCCTCATTGATGGCGATGGCCCCCTGCGTGGCCAGGGAGAGCAAGGCAACGGAAAAGCACTCTTTGTCGAAGCCCATCCGCGAGATAAACCGGCAGGCGGCTGGACTGAGGCCCTCAGGCGGCTCAAACCGGGGAAAAATGACGCCGGTGGCCGGGTCACGGCCCACCAGCAGCCAGGCAGCGAGAAAATAGCCGAGCACCACCAACAGCCCGAGGCTGCCCCAGCGGAGAAAGGGGTCTTCCCAGAGCCTTTCAATGGCCGACGGCTCCTGGATAAAGCCCTTGGGAAACCGGGCGACGATCGTGAGCCCCTCCCGAGACGTGAGCTTCCGGGTGGTGGCGTAGACGACCTGCCGACGCTGCAGGTCGACCTCGGCCGTCAGGTCCTGCTGGTTTTTCGACCCAATCTTGCCAACGTACCCCTCGGGGTCGATCTGGTCGAGCGGCACATCTGGTGGCAGAGTCACAGTCGCCTTAGCTCGGTCGATTGGAAACCGCCAGGCGTTGCCGGTGGCATTCCAATAGACCTCATCGCGGTCGGGGAAATACCGCAACTGTCGGGTGGAGTAGCGGATCAGGTAGCGGTGTTCGCCGCTGGGAATCGTCTTGCCCTTTTCGCCGATGAAGATCCGCACAAAGTCATCCCGGTCATCGGTGTGGTAGGCCGACGGCTGGCCATTGTGCTCGACGGTGAGGATTTCAAAGGGGATCGTTGCTTTGAGGCCAAGAAAGCCGTTCCCGTAGCGGGTGGGGATGTCGCGGTAGATGCCCCGCTTGATCTGGTTCCCCTCAGCCTTGACGGTAATGGTTTCAGTAATGGTGAGCAGGCCGTCATCCGCTACCACCAGATCGCTGCGAAACGCAGTGATTCTTTCGGCTGCCACAAGCGG
>RFVE01000396.1 GCA_009922585.1 Planctomycetia bacterium | reverse complement strand
TGCATCGCCGGCATTCATGCGCCGCTCGTCCAACTCGCCGGCGGTCGCCTCATGGCGATGGGCCGCTTCGACAACGTAGCCGACCAGAAGCGTTTCGGCTTCAAAATGCCCGTCAGCTACTCCAGCGATCTGGGCGAGACCTGGACCTACGAAGCCAGCGAGTTCCCCGTCGTGAGCAACACGCAGCGCCCCGTGCTGCTGCGTCTCAAAGAAGGCCCCATCGTGCTCTGCTCCTTCACCGATCAGGCCCGCGATCTCAAGAATGGCGGCGGCGCCAAAGGCATGACCTTCAAGAGCACCGGCAGCGACTACACGGGCGTAGGCCTCTTCGCCGCGGTGAGTTACGACGAAGGCAAGACCTGGCCCGACCGCCGCCTCATCACACCGGGCAGTTCTGCGAAGGCCGACACCAACGGCTACCTCGCCGTCACCCAGACCCGCGACGGCCGCATCCAGCTCATCACGAGCAGCCGTCACTACACCTTCAACCTTGCATGGCTCAAACAACTGCCGCCCGCACCGAAGAGTTGAAAAAGGTGATCACACACACACGCACACGCACACCAGAAAGGATTTCTCCATGAACCACTTCTTCACACTCCTCACCGCCCTGCTCCTGGCGCCGCTGGCCGCACTGCATGCCGCCGATGGGCCGAAGCCGAATCCCAACATCATCGTCATCCTTGCCGACGACCTCGGCTGGGCGGACTTGTCGTGCTACGGCAGCACCTTCCACGAATCGCCCAATCTCGACACACTCGCCGCCCAGGGCATGCGCTTCACGCAGGCGTATTCGAGCAGCCCGTATTGCTCGCCATCCCGCGCAGCCATCATGACCGGACGGCATCCGGCGCGGGTGAAGATCACCGATTACATCCCCAGCAATCGCAAAAGCGGCAAGCTGCTGCCTGCGGAAATGAAGATGGAACTGCCGCTCGAAGAATTTACCATCGCCGAGGTGCTGCGCGGTGCGGGCTACGCGACGTGGTCAGTCGGCAAGTGGCATCTCGGCGAGAAGGGCTTCCTTCCGGAGGACCAAGGGTTCGAGGTCAACGTCGCCGGAAACCACAGCGGCGCGCCCACCAGCTTCTTCTGGCCCTATGGTCACGACAATCCCGCGGCCGCGAAACGTTACCATGGCAGCCCCGTGCCGGGCCTGGTCGAAGGCGGGCAACAGGGCGAGCACCTCTGCGACCGCCTCACCAGCGAGGCGATGAAGCTCATCGAGAAGCGCAAACCAGAGCAGCCCTTCTTCCTCTACCTGCCCTTCTACGATGTCCACACGCCGATCATGGCGAAGCCCGAACTCGTGAAGAAATACGAGGCGAAAGCCGCACGCCTTGGCCTGCCACCCGTGCCGAAAGCACCCCGCTTCACCGAGGACAACCGCGCCCACGGCGGCATCCAGGCCAAGATGCCGGAAAGCCAGGTGAACCCCACCTACGCCGCCATGATCGAGACCATGGACACAAACGTCGGCCGACTCATGGCGAAGCTCGACGAACTCGGCATCGCCGACAACACCCTGATTCTTTTCACCAGCGACAACGGCGGCCACAACGTCACCAGCAACCGCCCGCTGCGCGGCTGCAAGGGCTGGCTCTACGAAGGCGGCGTGCGGGAACCGTGGATCGTCAAATGGCCCGGCGTGACCAAGCCCGGCAGCACCTGCGACGTGCCGGTGATGAACACCGACATCCTGCCCACCGTGCTGGAAGTCTGCGGCCTTCCCTCAATGCCCGAATTGCATAAAGACGGCGTCAGCTTCGTCAGTCTGCTCAAAGGCGAAACCAAACCCGTGCATGACGCCCTGTTCTGGCACTTCCCCCACTACGGTAATCACGGCAGCGGACCGTGCAGCAGCGTGC
>RFVE01000395.1 GCA_009922585.1 Planctomycetia bacterium | reverse complement strand
ACTTTGACTACATGCAGATCACCTGGGGCGGAGCCACGTTTGATCTCGGGCCCGCACCAAACCACTACAGCCAGTCAAACAACCAAAAAGGCAACAATAACTTTGTGCAGTTCGACGGCCAGACGATTGATCTCGTCGGCGGGGACTTTTCCACGCTGCTGATGATTGGGGCAGCAGCCAACGGCAACCAGACGGATCAGGCAATCTTCCTGACGTTCTCCGACGGCACCAGCCTTCGTTGGACGCAGTCGTTCACCGACTGGGCCAACGGCAACGGCAACAAAAACAACTCGCCACCGTCTGCTACCGAGCTGGAAGCCACAAACGAAGCGCTCGTGGCCACGACGACGTGGGTTAACCAGGTTGGCAACAACCAGTCTGGCTACAACCGGTTTGTGTATGGCTACAGCTTCGACATTCCAGCCGGCAAGACGCTGGAGAGCATCACCCTGCCGAGCAACCGCAACGTCGGCATTCTGGGGATGGCGCTCGTGTAAAAGGCACGAGAGGACCGCTCGCTGGTGCCGGCACGGCGGAGATGAGCGTCCGCACCCAGAGTTTGCGTTGCCTGAGAGGGCATTCTATTCTTCTTGGGAAGCGATTCCGGCAACGTTTTTGTCGGCTCCCGTCCCAGGTCACGTAGGAATCCGCCCGATGAAGGCCCTCTTCCAGACTCGCCGAACCCGCCCGTCTCACCGCCCGCGATCTCGTCGCTCGGGCCTCGCTGCCACGTGCGTGGCTGCTGAGCGGCTCGAGCCGCGGCAAATGCTCGCTGCGGATAGCCCCATGGTTGGCACGGTCACGGTGCGGCCATCTCTTGAGCAGGCCAGCATGCTGGTGATGGATTCGTCGATGGTTGGCCCAAACCCCGTGGTGATGACCAAATCTCAGGTGGTCGGCACCGATGTGAAGAGCTTTGTGATCTCGCACGTGCCGGAAGGGTCGGTTGTTGAGAAGTGGGACGTGGCGAAGCAGCAGTGGATTGACGTCTCCACGATGCCCACAAGTTCGAATCCGCAAGAGCTGATGCGGCTGCTTTCCAACCGATACATCAAAGAAGGCGACAAGATTCAGTGGCGGCCCAAGGCAGGCGTGGGTGCCGTTGCCCAGCAGGCGTTTGAGATGATCGGCTGGGACGACGGCAGCGAACTGCCCGGGGCATCTGCCGAAGCGCCGAGTGTGGTGGAGAACCTGGCGGTCGCTCCGACAGGTGTTGGCGAGCTCACGCTCTCCTGGGATCCCCCAGCGACGGGTGACGCGACGAGCTACAGCATCACCATGACCACCGAAGCAGGCACAGGAAACTCATCGACCACCTATGTGACGTCCGACACGGACTACACGTTTACGGGGCTCTCGCCCGCCAACGGCTACTCGTTTTCGGTGACGGCCTCAAACGACGACGGCACTTCTTCCGCAGCACAAGACAGTTTTGGGCAGGCACCGATTGGTGTCGGCCAGCAGCCCCAGGGCATCACAACAGGCCTGGACGGATCGATCTGGGTGGCGAACTACGGCAGCGACACTGTCCAGCAGATCGTGAACGACAACGGTGTCTGGACGGCGCAGACAGCGATTGATGTCGGTGACGCGCCCTTGGGCCTCACTACAGGTCTGGACGGGTCGATCTGGGTGGCCAACTACGGCAGCAACACCGTCCAGCAGATCGTGAAGAACAACAACGGTGTCTGGACGGCGCAGGAAGCGATTGGCGTCGGCACATTACCTACTGGCCTCACCACGGGCCGGGACGGATCGATCTGGGTGGCGAACCAGGGTGCAAACACGGCTAAAAATAAGGGCGCATCGGTTCAGCAAATCGTGAGCGAAAGCGGCGTCTGGACGGCGCAGGCAGCGATTGACGTCGG
>RFVE01000394.1 GCA_009922585.1 Planctomycetia bacterium | reverse complement strand
AGCCGCACCGGCTACACGGGTGAAGATGGTGTTGAACTCGTTGTTGATGCAGCGGCTGCAGTTTCCCTGTGGGAACGGCTGCTTGCTGCCGGAGGTGACCGCGGTGTGCGGCCCTGCGGTCTCGGCAGCCGCGATACGCTGCGGCTGGAAGCTGGCATGCCGCTGTATGGCCATGAACTGAACGAGCTGACTGACCCCTTTGCCATCGGCTTGGGCCGGGCGATTGAATTAGATGGCAGAACCTTCCCAGGGGCGGCCGAACTTGTGGCCCGTCGGGGCGCTGGTGGACGTCAGCGGGTAGGCCTGCAGTTTGAGGGGAAGCGGGCCGCCCGTCCTGGCGACATGGTCCTGCCGCCAGGGACAGAGCAGGCCTGTGGCGAGGTGACAAGCGGCAGCTTTTCACCGACCCTCGGCTGCGGTATCGCGATGGCGATGGTCGAGCCAGCGGCGGCAGCGGTCGGTGCCGAGCTTGAAGCCACAGTTCGGGGGACCCGGCTGCCCGCCCAGGTAGTGCCCCTGCCCTTCTATCGCCGTCCCCGGGAAGCAAGCTGACAACAAATTTTTTGCCGGTGCTCACGAGGCGGCCCCGGTCGTTTTCTTCGATCGAATTTCTCAAAGGACCCAAGGAGGCTTTCAATGGAACAATCACGTCGTTATGCCAAATCACACGAGTGGGCTCGTCGCGAGGATGACGGGACGGTTACCGTCGGGGTTTCAGCCTATGCCGTCGAGGCGCTAACTGATCTGGTCTTCATGCAACTGCCCGAAGTCGGAGCCATGGTCGAGGCAGGTGAATCGTTTGGTGAGATCGAGAGCGTCAAGGCTGTCAGTGATCTCTACGCACCTGTCTCCGGGGAGGTGGTAGCCGTCAACGCCGAACTGCCAGGAAGGCTTGAAACCTTGGGCGAAGACCCGTACGGCAGCGGCTGGATAATCCGGATTCAGCCTGCCGATGCCGGGCAGCTTGAGACACTTCTCGATCAGGCAGCCTACGATGCCCTGGTTGGAGGTGATGCGCATTGACTCGCCAGCAGTGGGCTATGCCGTCGGTGAAGCTGTCCGAATTGGACTACTGCGAGCTGACGGTTTGGCGAGATCCACCGGCTTCGGGCCCTTTAAACATGGCTGCCGACGAGGCGTTGGCCCGCGTTGCTGAGCAGAGTGGCAAGCCGCTAATGCGGCTCTACAGCTGGCATCCTCATACCATCTCGCTGGGTGGATTTCAGGCGTTTTCCGAAACTGAGGGGCTGGCCGAACTTGTTGGCTGGCCGATCGTTCGGCGTCCCAGCGGGGGTGGGGCAATCGTCCACGGCAGCGACCTGACCTACTGCGTTGCCCTGCCGGCAATGCACCCCTGGGCTCGGCGACCAGAGGATCTCTATGCGGCCGTTCACGGGGCACTGGTCGAAGAGTTGTGTCATCGTGGAGTGGCAGCGGCCATGGTCGATGCGGAACTAGCAGCCAGAGTGCCGGACGATAGTTTCCTCTGCTTCAATCGCCGTGCTTTTGGTGATGTCGTCATCGCTGCTGCGGTCGCCGAAGCGGTGGCCGGCGGTTGTAAGGTGCTTGGGAGTGCCCAACGCCGACTGGCTGGGGTGGTGTTGCAGCACGGCAGCTTGCTCCTGAGGCGGCATCCCTTGATGGCCAGAACTGGGAGTCATGCCGGATTATCAGAGCTTGCTAACGTAGAAGGGGGAGATCCTTCGGAAGTAGTGGAAGGCTGGCTTCGCCGACTGGCGACGCGGTTTGGTGGTCCGCTCACCGAGATGGCGAATGTGTCTTGGTTGGCTGACGATCCTGACATTCTGCGGCAGGCTACGCGTTATTCTTCCGACGATTGGCTACGCCGGCGTTAGGAATCGGTGAGGGACAAAGGGCTTTTGGCGAGT
>RFVE01000393.1 GCA_009922585.1 Planctomycetia bacterium | reverse complement strand
GGGTGAAGCCGAAAGCATGGGTGCGGGTTTCGGTGCCGTGCGACTTGCGGGGTCGCGAGGATGAACGGATGCCGGCGGCGAACCGCTACACATACGTCTTTCTCAACCGTCGGGTGGCCGACTGCGGCAGTTGGACAGACTTGCTGGCAGGGGTGCAGGCGGAACTGCAGGAACGGCTGCAGACGCGGTTTGGCGTGAACTTTCTTGCCCGACTCAGGTTTTTGGCCAACCGGCCGCAGTTGATGCGGTGGGTGCTCGGCCGCGAGACCTGTTTTTCAACAGCGGTTCTGACCAACCTCAGTGACCCGTCGCGACGCCTACGGAAGCGGCTGCCGGTCGATGAGGATCATTTCTTCTGGCTTGATACAGCCCGCTGCGTTGATCTCACCATTTGCACGCCGCCACTGCGTCCGCAGACCCGCTGGGGCATCGGCATCTTTGAATACGCCGGCCGGATCACGGTCACCTTTCGCTATGACACGGCGACGATTGCCGCAGCCGAGGCCGAGCGGATGCTCGCCCGCTACATCGCATGCTGGCAGGAATGGCTGGTCGTGACTGCGGACCGGGCAGACACAGCGGTCCCCCTGCCGGTTTGATGATGCCTGCCCTACGGAAGTCTCCCCGTCGACGTTCCCGCGTCGGCCCTCAAGCATGTTTCGGGTACCGCGTTCCTCATCCTGATACTCAGGCAGCTGGTCTTCGTAGAAGGTTCGAGGATCCTTGTCTTTTTCATGCTCCTCTATGCTCGGACAGATGAAGAGATTTTCTGAGGCTAGAGCGAATGACCGATACCCGGAAGGGATACGAGCAAGGTGCCCTTGATGAGGCGGGCACCGACCACGAACCGATTCACCAGCACACCCAACGATTCTGCTGAGGAGGTTTTTTTCGAATCAATTCAGCCGGCTGCACGACTGGCTGCAGTACACTCGCTTTGCCGCGGCCACCTGAACGCTTGAGCGGCTTGCGCCGTGAAGCTCCGTTACTTTCGGTCCGGAGCGGGGTGATAGTATTGCTTCTTTCCCCAGAGATAGCGGTCCATGATGAACCTCCTGAAATGCTTTGGTGATACCAGGCGGCAGCTTCGTCGAGCTGTTCCGCCAGGCACATTCAGCAGTGTGCGGTTGGCGTTGGCATACCAACTTGCCCGGGGCGTTGGTGGAACGCTCGTCCAGATTGGGGCCTGCGACGGAACTGCGGGTGATCCAATCAGCCAGTTTGTTCGTCGCGGCGTAATGCGGGCAGTTCTGGTTGAGCCGGTAGAGGACCACTTTCGTAAACTTGAAAAAACCTACAGCGGGGTTGCGGGTGTTTCACTCGTGCAGGCGGCCGTTGCCCATGAGGATGGCGAGGCGATCATGTACCGGGCCCGTAGGGTGGGACGCTGGGAGAACGATGACTGGGTCGGCCAGGTCAGCTCATTCGACCCCAAGCATCTCACGAGACACGGTGTCAAGCCGACCGAGATCGAGACGATCAGTGTGCCGGCCATTTCCCTGGCCTCATTGCTCAGGCAGTTTGAAATGAACCAGCTCGACTTTCTGCAGATTGACGCCGAGGGATTTGATGCCGAGGTCGTGAAGATGGCGATGGAGCTTCCTGATCCGCCAAGCGTGGTGAATTTCGAGCGGATGCACCTGACGGTCGCCAGCCTCAAGGAGGTCTTCGGGCTGCTGGAAAGCCGGGGGTACAGCTGGATTCATGACAGGTTCGACACACTAGCCCTCCACCAACGATTCACTGAGGCCCTGTCGTCCTGAGTTGGGCTTGGCTGAGTCGCTCGCTGTCTGTGGGAAAAGCCTGTAAGGGCACTGGTGTTCAACACGATTGTTGCTGGCTCACTCTGCTGAACGACAGGGATCAGGAGTTCTCGCGCAAGTCGCCTTA
>RFVE01000392.1 GCA_009922585.1 Planctomycetia bacterium | reverse complement strand
CCGATGCCGTTGATTGTGCCTTGCACCTGCACGGCTCCGGCTACGACGGCAGCCAGCGAGTTGGCAACAGCAAGGTCGCAGTCATTGTGGCAGTGGATGGCCAGCGGCACGTCAATGACAGCGGCTACCGCCTTGACGATCTCATCGATTTCCGCCGGCAGGGTGCCGCCATTGGTGTCACAGAGCACCAGTCGGGTGGCTCCGGCCTCAGCCGCAGCCCGCAGCGTTTGCCGGGAGTAGTCTGCATCGAGTTTCCAGCCGTCGAAGAAATGCTCGGCGTCGTAAAATACCTCACGGCCCTGGCTGCTGAGATAGCCGACCGTGTCGGCGATCATCGCCAGATTCTCCTCGCGGGTGACCCCTAGCACCGTCTCGACGTGAAAGGCGGACGTCTTCCCGACAATGGTCACGATCGGCGTTTCCGCCGCGAGCAACGCCTGCATGCCGGGGTCGGCCGCCGCCTCCATGCCTCGCCGGCGGGTCATGCCAAAGGCACACAGCCGGGCGTGCCGAAGTCCAAGTTCCCGGCCCCGGGCGAAAAACTGGGCATCCTTTGGATTGGAAAGCGGATAGCCCCCTTCGATGAAATCGACGCCTGCCTCGTCGAGTCGACGGGCGATGGCCAGTTTGTCCTCAAGGGAAAAGTTGACGCCTTCGCCCTGCGAGCCGTCCCGCAATGTGGTGTCGTAAATCTCAATCGTGCGCATGAACGGCTGCTGGGTTGCGAAGGGCAGAAAAATGGAAGCCTTTAAGAATACCCGCTCGTTTCAGCATGCGGTAGCACACGCGGCCGGTGCCAGCCGCTCAGAGATACTTCACCGCCAGCACCCCGGCGAAAACCAGCACCGCCCCGAGTAGCCGGCCGGGCGTGATCGACTGTTGCGGCAGATGCATCAGGCCAAAGTGGTCGAGGAACAGTGAAAACGCCAGCTGCCCGGCCACTACCGCCGCAATGAAGGCAGCCGCCCCTAACCTTGGGACGAGCGCCGCTCCGGAGAGCACGAAGATTGCTCCGAGGGGACCGCCAATCCAGTTCCACCAGGGTGTTCCCTTCAATGCCGCCGCTGCGGGTAATGGCGGTCGCAAGGCGAGCATCAAAACCGTGGCCGTCACCATGGTTCCGACGATGGAAAAGAAAGCCGCGTAGCGGGCGTCCTGCAACGCCGACCGCAACGAACTGATTCTCTCATTCCTTGCAGACGTGTATTTGGGAACGAGCGCCATTCGGCCCAAACCACCTGGCGTCGCCCATTCACTCCTGAGAAGAATGCCTGCAGGGCATACACGCCTGATGCAGCGTACTGTCAAGCAGTCTAACGAGACCGTAAGCTTTAGGACGGCTCAATCGTGTCATCGATGACGGCCACCACTTTTTGCACCAGTTCGTGATGGGAATACGCCAATGTCTCGTTTTTCTTTGCTGCTGCTTTTTGCCGCCACCTGCAGTCTTTGCGCCGCTGAGCGGCCTCGCGTGGTCATGATCGCCGGCCAGCCCAGCCATCCGTCAGGCCAGCATGAGTTCAACGCCGGCACGATCCTGCTTGCCAGGGCTCTCAACGAGCAGAGCGGCCTGCCAGTAAAGGTAGACGTCGTCCACAACGGCTGGCCCGAGGATGAGTCGATCCTCGACGGCGCAGCCGCCATCGTCATCTACGCCGACGGCAACAATCGCCACCCGACCTTTGGCCACGAAGAAACCGTCGATCGGCTGATCGATCAGGGTGTTGGGCTGATGTGCATGCACTATGCCGTCGAGGTGCCAGCGGGGCCGCGTGGGCAGTTCTTCAAGAAGTGGATCGGCGGCCACTATGAAGCCGGCTTTTCCTGCAATCCCCATTGGACGGCTGCTGCTGAACCGGCCGCCACACACCCAATCGCTCGAGGCGTCCCC
>RFVE01000391.1 GCA_009922585.1 Planctomycetia bacterium | reverse complement strand
CCCAAAATGCAACGAATCCCATACGTTTTGGGGCAGCGGAGCACCGCGTTGTACGGCAGCAGGCTTTTTCTTTAGTCTGCTTGTGAACAGAAAGGATTGCTCCATGCAACGGCTGATTGATGGAATGTTCTGGGGGCTGATCCGGGCGATTCTGCGGCTGCGGTACCGGGTGATGATCGACGGCCTCGAGTCGCTGAAGGGGCTCAGTGGGCCGGTGCTGGTGCTGCCCAATCACCCCTGCTACATCGATCCGCCGACCGTGCTGTCGCAGCTGCACCTTGGAATCGATCAGAAACTGCGGCCGCTGGTCTTCTCAGGCACCTATCGGGTGCCATTTCTGTGGCCGCTGATGAAGCTGGTCGGCGCCTTTGAGGTGCCCGACCTGTCCGCCCAGAGCCGGTCGGCGGCCAACCGGACCCAGGAGTTGATCGATGCGGTCGCTGAACGGGTTAAGCAGGGCGACAGTTTCCTGATCTATCCCTCCGGCCGGCTGCAGCGGACCCACGTCGAGGCCATTGGGTCAGCCCGGTTTGTCTATGAATTGGTGAAGCGGTGCCCTGAACTGCAGATCGTCGTCGTCCGCACCCGCGGGCTCTGGGGCAGCCTCTGGGGCTGTGCCCGAACCGGCCAGCCGCCCGACCTAACCAAGACAGTTTTGGAGGCCCTTGGCTGGCTGGTGGCTGCCGCTTTCTTTTTCCTCCCGAAGCGGCGGGTCCATCTGCATATTGAGCAGCTGACCCGTGACCAGCTGCCGCTCGATTCGCGGGAAGCCTTCAATAAGTCGCTTGAAGACTGGTTCAACGTCGATGCCCCGGCTGAGCCGCTGTTTGTCCGCTATAACTGGCTGTTCGGGCCGACCGAAGGCCATTACCAGCCGCCCCAGACCGACATTGTTGACCCGGCGAGCCTTAAGCCCAAGACAATCGACCAGGTCAATGAGGTGGTGGCCGGCTTCCTGAAGCGGGAGCTAACGCCGGAAGAACGGGATGCGACAACCCGGCTTGAAGACCTCGGCCTCGACAGCCTCGACCGCATGGAACTGGCCCTGCGAATTGAACAACAGTTCGGCTTTCACAGCGACACCGTCGTTGACACGTTGGGCGGCCTCTGGGCGCTCGCCGATGGCAAGCTGACGGCCCATGCCCGGTCCACCAAGCCGGTCGAAGTGCCTAAAAGCTGGTTCGCCCCAATGGCTGGCGGCACGGCTGGAAATGGCAACGGCCAGCCCGACTGGCTGCTTGATGAGACAATCGCCGCGGCCTTCACCCGGCGAATGCTCGAAGCCCCCGACACGGCCGCCACCGGGGACCCGATGACCGGACTGCTCTCCCGGCGACGGCTGCTTGTCGGGGCCACGCTGATGGCCCGCCGATTCGCCGCGATTCCCGAGCCGCATGTCGGGGTGATGCTGCCGGCGAGCGTGGCAGCCGACCTCGTCTTCTACGGGCTGCACCTGGCTGGCAAGACCCCCGTGATGATGAACTGGACCACTGGCCCGGCTAACCTGGCTCACGGCATTCGGGCTACGGATGTCAAGCAGGTCATTAGCTCCAGCCGGCTGGTCGATCGGTTGGGCCTAGAAATTGACGGAGCCGACTATCTATTTCTGGAGGATGTCAAGAAAACCATCGGCAAGGCCGAGGCGGTCAGCACCATGTTGACCAGCCGACTGCGGCCGGGCAGCCTGCTGCGGAGCCTTCCCCGGCAGCGGGAGGCTGATCCTGCCGTCTTTCTGTTCACGTCCGGCTCGGAGTCGACCCCCAAGACGGTTCCGCTGACCCACCGCAACCTGCTGGCCAATATCGACGCCAGCCTTGCTGTTCTGCAGCCCGAGCCGGACGACACCCTGCTGGGCTTTCTGCCACCGTTTCACTCCTTCGGCCTGACCGGCAACGTGCTGCTGCCGCAA
>RFVE01000040.1 GCA_009922585.1 Planctomycetia bacterium | reverse complement strand
CTGGCCACGCTCATGGACCGCCGGGTGGATACCCTCGGCCTGACGACCGGCTTTCCGCGGGAACAGGCCGGGGACGCCTTTGACACGCTCGGGTCCGGCCAGGTCACCTCCGGCTTTCTGCTGGACCGATTTTTTCAGGCCGCCGACCGGCTGGTGGAATCGCGGCTGGGCCGACGTTCAGCAGTCGGAGCCGCCGCGGCCGGTGGGATGGCTGAGCCAACCACCTGGACATTCACTGACAACTTTCAGCAGTACGAGGAACTCACCGGTGCCCACAAGCGGGTCTTCAACAATGAGTCACTCTGCCTGTACGAACAGCCCAACACCGACACCCGTCAGGGTGGCTACGCCCATATCGAGGATTTCCTCGAGGGAGTGCCGCTATCGGGACGCTACCGGATCGAGGCTCATGCTCAGGCCTGGCACCGCGATACCCATTACGATCCCAAAATCTTTCGGATCGACTTCTCGGAGCCGTTTCAGCTCGCAGTGGTGCCGGGGGATGTCACCAAGGGTCATATCCATTACCCACAGGCAGTCGAGCCGGTGCTTGGAACGGCGGTCGTTCCCGATGACGCACCGGCCTGGCTGGTCTTTGATGTCTGGCTCGAGGCGGGACAGACGCCACGTTTCATCTTTCCAAATGGCCCCTACGAGTCACGGGCCTCGGTGATAGAAATCAACAAACGGTACAAAGACGAGTTCGATCCCAAGACCTATCGGTCGGGAGTGGTGCGGACCCATATCCTGCTTGAGGGTGAACTGCCACACATTCGGATCGGTGAGGTGAAAATAACGGGGCCGTTGCCCGAGACCGGTGGCGGTCGGGAAGAGCAGGCTGTCTTTGGGCCGTCCGGGTTTGTTGTTGCCGACGCGACGAAACAGCTGCTCAGCTTTGCCACGCGGGCTTTTCGCCGCCCGATCAAGCCCGCCGAGGCCAGCCGCATCACCACCTTCTTTGAGGCAGCCCGCCAGAGAGAGGGGACAACACCCAGGCAGGCGGCGCTCGATACGGTGAAGCTGATTCTCTGTTCGCCGGCTTTCCTCTCGCTTGGGACTGTCAGCAGTGGATCGCGAGACCGGCTCGATCCATTCGAGCTGGCAGAGCGGCTGTCGTATGCATGCTGGGGGCGGCCTCCCGACAAATCGCTGCTGGCAGCAGCCGCAGCTGGCGACCTTGGTGACCCGACGGTACTACGGCGGGAGACCGAGCGGCTGCTGCAAGATGATCGCTCCGACGAATTCGTTGCGGCATTTCTTGACGGCTGGCTCAAACTCCACAAGATCGGCAGTCTTCCGCCGCCGCGGCCGGTCGCGCGGGAGTATTACGCCGAAGACCTGCCGACCTCCATGAAGCAAGAAGCCCGGCTTTTCTTCAGGCATTTGCTCGATCAAGACGGTCCGGTCGACGCCCTGCTTCGTGCTGACTTCACATTTGTTGATAAGAAGCTGGCACAGCTCTACGGCCTGCCGGAGCGGGAGACGCTGCGGCTGGCCGATGGGTTTACGAGGGTGGCACTGAGGCCCGATTCGCACCGTGGTGGCCTGCTGGGGATGGCGGCAGTTCTCACTGCCAGCGCCAACGGCGTCGAGACTTCACCGGTGACCCGTGGCGTCTGGGTGTCCGAGGCCATCCTCGGGATCAGTCCACCGCCACCGCCGCCGAACGTACCCGCGATCGACGCCAATGTGGCGGGGGCGAGGACGATCCGTGAGAGGCTTGCCCTGCACAGCCAGGACACCAGTTGTGCTGGTTGTCATCGCAAGATTGACCCATTTGGCTACGGCCTGGAGCGGTTTGACCCCATTGGTCGGCCGCGCAGCCGCTACCCAAAAGACCAGGGCGGCAAAGAGATTGACGCTTCGGGTGAGCTACCTTCCGGCGAAGCCTATGCAGATTTTGAGAGTTTTCGCCGGTTGCTGCATGGATGCTACCAGGGCCGGTTGACTCGTACGTTGGTCGAGGAGTTGCTCACCTATGCCACCGGCCGCCACCTCAAGCGGGCGGACGGATTTGCCGTCGCTGACCTCAGCGACCGGCTTCGCGAGCAGAAGGCCGGACTGCGGACGTTGGTGATTGAAACGCTAACCAGTGACCTTCTTCAGCGGCCGTGACGGGTAGGTTCGCATCATCTGCATGGGTCCCTGCTTGACCAGCCCGATGCTGTTCGTCAGTGAGTCGATTGCAACTCGGCTTTCACTCCGATTATTAGAGGTATGGCGACTGCCCTTTGCTGGCTGCTGAGAGTTCGACAAGCATGCCGGCAACAGCCCCACAGGTCGCTTCAAACAAAGCCTTCCCCTTTTCCGCGTTCGCCTGCCGGGGGTCTCCACAGCCGGTGTCAGGGTGCGATTGTGACCAGGGACGCGGTGTCCAGACGCCCGGTTGGGCTATCTTGTCGATCGCAAATGGCACCCGCCGGCCGTCCCCAGCCTGCTTCATCTCCACGAGATCACCCTGAAGAAACAGAACGAGTGAAGTTTCCAGGTCACCGGCATGGTCGCCTGGATTATCAAAGATTGCCTGGGTTGTTTCAGGGGCGAGTTGCCAGAAGTTGACAACAACAATGGTTGCTCCCGTCTCAAGCATCACATCACGGACGAGTGGTGCGAAGGCATTTCCACCATGCCCATTGAGAATCACGAGCCGGTCGATGCCCTGACGGACAAGGCTAGCGGTGACATCCCTCAGTACCGCCAGCGCTGTTGTTGTTGAGAGGTGTATGGTCGCCACCTGATCCTGCTGCTGGGCATTGTTGCCGAATGGAATTGTCGGCAGGAGAATGACCCGTGCTCCTTCGGCAACCGCCCGCTCGACGGCTCCCTCCGCAATCGCGGTGGCCTCGATAACATCGGTTCCATGTGGCATGTGCCAGCCGTGGGCCTCGGTTGCGCCCCAGGGGAGGACCGCAACGTTTGGCCGGCTCTCGAGGAGTTGTCGGTAGTTCGCTTCGTGAAGGACGTGTGCGCGGGGACCAGGCATGATCGGTTCTGTGGATGGTGGCGGTGCTCTGGAATACAGTTGCATACTACCCCACATGTGGCTGGAAGCGGCTGAAAATCGACAGTCAGCCTGCAGGCTGTGAAAATTGGAAAACGTTCCACCGGCCCTCAGTATGCTACGCCGCGAGACGTTTGGTGGGCACGAACATGAGGTGGAAAGATGGTTCGAAACAAAAGTTGGTGGCGGGTGTGTGCCGTAGGATTGCTAGTGACCTGTGGAACGGTGGTGGCTGCTGCAGAAAAGGAGCCACCGTTGCAGTTCGCTGTGGCAGCCAAGGTCGGGGAGTTTCTTGGCAAACCGGTGTTTACGCCAATGCAGCAGTTATGGCCAAACCGTGGTGGCTGGGGAGGGGTGCTGTCGACTCCTGATGGAACGGTACTGGCTTTTCGGTCGCCCGGTGGCGGCGAGATCCGGCGCAGCCATGATGGCGGCCTGACCTGGGACGCGGCGACAGTGATTGATGACAGTGGGGATGCCGCTCGAGCGAACGGAGGAAATGCGTTGGTGGATGAGACCACAGGGGAAGTGCTCTATGTCTGCCCTCAGGAGAAGTGGCTCTACCGTAGTAGTGATAACGGCGTGACCTGGAACCGTGAGGCGATTACGGTCACGCCAGATGGCTTTGGCCACCTGCCGGGCATTGAGGGAGCCGGTGCGATGCAGTGCGGGCTCACGCTTGCGTTTTCCGAGCATAGAGGGCGGCTTGTGAGCGCTGCCCGAATCATGGGGCCTAAGAACTCCAACAATGTCAACTGGCGGCCGTACCACTATTCGACGGCGATCTACAGTGACGACCACGGCAAGACCTGGCAGGTGAGCAATCCATTTCCAGTTATGGGAACGGGTGAAGCGGCCATAGCTGAACGCTCTGACGGGTCGCTGCTTTACAATTCGCGGGAGCACATGAGTCGAGGCAATCGCTATCTGGCGACGAGTTATGACGGCGGTCATCTCTGGGTTGATGCCCGCCGCAGCAATGAACTGCCAGACGGCCCGCGGGGAACGTCGTATGGCCTGATGGGCGGCATGCTGCGGTTGCCGATTGCAGATCGGGATATTCTTCTTTACAGCAGTTCCGACACCGACGCCGGTGCGATGCCAGCCCAGACCGGTGCCTCAATCGCCGGTGGCCGTGAGAAAATCACGGTCTGGGCAAGTTTTGACGGCGGGCAGTCATGGCCGGTGAAGCGGCTCATTTATGACGGCCCCAGCGGCTACTCCAATCTCGGCGTGGGCCGCAGCGGCACACCGAGCGAAGGCCGAATCATCTTGATCTTTGAAGGCGGACCGAAGGGGAGCCATGCAGCGGTGCAGGTGGTCTCCTTCAACCTCGCCTGGCTGCTTGACGGTGCCCCGCTTCCGGAGTGAAAAAGCCTCTGCGTTGAGAGCGCGAATCCATGCGACGGAAATGCGTTTGAAGGTGAAGCAGCCGGCGTTGGCCGAGAACCGTTGGCCTGCTCGGTAAGCGACGGGTTTTAGTTCCCGCTGTGGCAGGTCGTCGATGGATGGTGGAGTGTCCCAAAGAAGGCAGGACAGATTCGATTTCAGTAGGCTGTTAGTTGCAGAAGTGAGAACGCGGTGTGGGTGAAATAAGCGACCTTCAGGATGAGGAAAGTGTGATGCTGAAAATGGTGGTGACATTCCGACCGAATCGGTCGTGTGATAAGGCAGCGCGTCATCTTTCACGGCTGTGGATGGTTGTCTCTTTCGCGGTTGGACTGATGGCTGTGGGAGCATTTGGCGGCCAGTACAACCCAACCCGAAACATTGGTGATACCGTCTCATCGTGGGAGAATCTTGCCGGTGTTGATGGCAAGCGTCACAGTTGGAGCGAGTATGCCAACGTGGATTTTTTGGTGGTTGTCTTCACCTGCAACAGTTGCCCCTACGCGGTCGACTATGAGGAGCGAATCAATGCCTTCGCCAAGCGTTTGCAGCAGACAGAGGACAGGGTGCGGCTGATTGCAATTAACTCCAATACAATTCCTGAAGATAGCCTGACGGCAATGCAGCGGCGGGCAAAGGAGCAGCAATTCGTCTTTCCCTACCTGTTCGACGAGTCGCAGGAGATTGCTCGTTCGTTCGGTGCGGTGCGGACTCCGGAATTTTTTGTGCTCGATAAGCAACGCCGAATTCGCTACATGGGCGGGATGGATGATGCCTCCGAACCAGCCAAGGTCAAAGCCCGCTACCTTGAAGATGCACTCGATGCGTTGCTGGCCGGGCAATCTGTACAGGTTGCTGAGACGCCTCCGGTCGGCTGCATGATCCGTTCCCAGCGGCGGCGGCGGCAATCAAGAGCGACGGGCGAGTAGCCGCACATCATGGGCAGTCACATTGAGACGTCATCTTCCCATAACTGTTTCTGATGTTGAAACCAGCCAGCATGCTCCGCTTGCCGAAATATTTGCCTGGACTCTTCATGTTCGCACTGTTCGTTGAATGCAGCGCAGCGAACGGCTTGATAAAAATTTTGGCGGCTGCAGAACATGAAGGAAGTCCGAATAGTCACCAGGACAGCAGCAGGAGGCTGGAGGAATCGGCGGGAGAGCCAGCCGTTGGCAGTCCGATTGCCCGTCTTCAGGAACGACTCGCGGCTGGTGGGACACTCCGGTGGGATGACAGTCGGGGCTACCTGCAGGATCTCTTGGTAAAGCTGGACATTGATCCGGACTCCCAGAGCCTCGTGTTTTCAAAAACGAGCTTTCAGCCTCGGCGGATTGATCCCCAGCATCCGAGGGCAATCTACTTCAATGACATGACTTATGTGGGCTGGGTTCAGGGCAGCGATCTGATTGAACTCTGCGAGGCCGATCCAATTGAGGGGGCAGTTTTTTTTACCCTTGAGCCAGAGGTAACTGCGGGTGTGCCTCAGCGAAAACCCATCCTTACTCGGCAGGGTATCCGATGCCTTGGCTGCCACGACTCGGTGCGGACGCAGGGAGTACCAGGGTTTCTGATGAGGTCGTTGGTGCCGAATACAGAGGGTCGGTTTGTCAGGGGTGGGCCGACGTATGTCACCAATCACGACAGCCCATTCGACGAGCGGTTTGGTGGCTGGTATGTGACCGGAACCCACGGGCAGATGCGGCACCTTGGCAACACCGTCTATAGCGAGCATCAGTGGGTTGGTGAGTTCGATCACGAGTCGGGCGCCAATCGTGTTGATCTCCCTGCCCAAGTGGTGAGTGATGCCTATCTCAGGCCCGGCAGTGACCTGATGGCCCTCATGGTGCTGGCCCATGAAACGCAGATGCACAACGCCTTCGCCCAGGTCACTGCAGCCAGCCACCGGCTGGTCACGGATGAGTTTGGTGCTGAGGCGGGATTTACCCGGAGTGTTGAGAAGCTGGTTCGCTCCCTTTTGTTTGCAGACGAACCGCAGTTGCAAAGCCCAATTGCCGGATCCACCGGGTATGCCAAGGCGTTCGCAGCCCGTGGTCCTATCGATGGCTTGGGCCGCTCGCTCCGGCAGTTTGATGCAGAAAAGTATCTGTTTCGATATCCCTGTAGCTTTCTGATTCATTCGCAAGCCTTTGCTGGCTTGTCTCCGCTGGTTAAGGAGGCTGTCGGCCGCCGGCTACGGGAGATTCTGGTGGAGGCTGCGGTCGTCGATCCACCATTCAAGCGGCCGATAGTCGAGGAACGCGAAGCGGTGGCTGCAATTCTGTCTGAAACCGAGGCCGATTTTTGGAAGCGGTATGTGGTCGGGATGAACGACAAGGAAGAGCTGCCAGCCCGGTAATCCAGGGGGCAGCTGGCTCCGTTGCCGGCTACTCGACTACCGGCCGGAGCACCAATCGACGGATGTCAGCGACCATGGAGCCGGCAACCTTGGTGGCCCGCAGCCGTAATTCACCGGGGCCAGCGGTGAGGTCGAGCTCTCCCAGCGTTACTGAGCGGAAGGGCTTGACGTAGCTTTCGGTTCCACGATCGACACGGTCCTCACCGGTGTTCAAGGGAGGATCCCAGGCTGGCCCGATTGTGCCGCTGGTCCGGTCAGAGCCGCAGGAGAGTTCGACCACGCTCCCAATACTGTCGGGCGGACAGGTGTACCAGATTTCGGCCCTGTAGCGACCGGGATGCTGCACATCGACATCCCAGACAAGTGCCTGGTCGGCTGTTGTCCAGTTGGTGAAGAACGAGCAGTTTGGAGCCTTGCCGCTTCGAACCACCCCCCCTTCTCCATAGCCATCGCGGGCGGGCAATTCGGTCAGCGGGGCCCCGGGAGCCCCAACAGGGAAGCGGTCGTCCACTAGGTCGGCCGCTGGTCCGAGTACATCTTCTCGCCATTGACGGGCAATCGCCTGCAGCCGGGCGGCCTCTGTTGGTTCCGCCTTTGAGATGTCGTTGGTTTGGCCAAGATCAGTCAGCATGTTGTAGAGACGGCCTTCATGGTCGAGCCGATGCTTTGCGGTGCGAATGCTCACTCGTCCTCGAAAAGACGAAACAAGATGCCGCTCGTCGAGACTTTTTCGCAATTGCTGGCGGCTTTCCGGCGTTCCGCCATCAGCCAGCATCTGGGTTAGGTCAATGCCGTCGAGAGGCCGGGTTGATGTTTGTTCAATCCCAGCCAGACCCGCAAGCGTCGGTAGCAGGTCGATTGCGCCGGTGATCTGAGAAAGCCGAGTGGCAGCCGCGATTCGTCGAGGGAACCGCAGGCAGCAGACGCTCCGGACGCCACCATCATCGGTAGCCCCCTTTTTCCCCCGCATTCCCCCGCACCAGCGGCTGCTGTTGGGGCCGTTGTCTGAGAAAAAGACAACTATTGTGTCGCGGCTGGCATCTGCGTCATCGATCGCAGCAAGTACGCGACCGACGTTGGTATCAAGGTTTTCGACCATCGCCAGGGCAGCTCGAGTGAAAGTGGGGTCTTCTTTGTCGGGTTGCGGTCCGTGCAGCGTCAGGCTGCGATCAGCGAAGCGGCTGAAGTCGGCGTCAGGCACACACATGGGTGAGTGCGGTGTGTTGAAGGCGATATAGCAGAAGGCAGGCTTGGAATTTGCATCAGCCAGAAGGGGGCGGAGAAAATCGATCGCCTTGTCGGTGATGTCGTCCGTGATGTAGCCCTTGCCACTGACAAACTCGGTGCCTTGCTGCATTGGCGGATCGAAGTAGTCGCCCCAGTGGCCCTCGGTGAATCCATAGAACGTCTCGAACCCGCGGGCCAGGGGGTGATAGGGCCATTGGGTGCCGTTGTGCCACTTGCCGAACAGGCCCGTCGCGTATCCCGCCGCCTGAAAGACGTTGGCGATCGTTTGCTCGCTGCCTGCCATTCGCTCTTCACCTCGAGTCACACCACGAACGCCGCTGCGGGGGTGGTATCGTCCAGTTAGCAGTTCGGCCCGGGTCGGGGCGCAGACCGGCTGAACGAAGAACTGCTCGAGTACTGCGCCGTCGCGGGCCAGCGAGTCGATTGCGGGAGTGGCCAAATTGGTGTTGCCGACGAAGGAAAAATCTCCCCAGCCGGCGTCATCGGCGAGAATGACAACGACGTGCGGGAGTTGACGATCGGCCGCAGCGACCCACGACGGGAGCAGGAGCATTCCGGCACAGGCGACAATGGCAGCTGAAAGCATCAATGGGGTCTGCCGGCTGTTCGATGTGGCGATCCTGAATCGGTATGACTTCAAGGCATTCCTCTTTTCCATACAGGAGCAAAAAATTCAGGCCGCGAGCGATAAGCTTGAGCCGCTGGCCTGGTTGAACCCGATCCGTAGTTTACAAGAAACAAGGTCTTCTACTTGCCATCGGTGATCGCTGGAGAGAACCTGCTCTCCGGGGGCTCAGGGCGGCTGCGGAAGATCGGTTGGGAGGAATGGCGGCTCGGCTGAACCCTTGGTAGATTCGGCCACTTTGCTAGTGCGATCAAGGTGGAACGGTATCTTCGGAAGACGGCGTCGGGGCCCCCTGCCGTGTGCGTGACATTTACCTGTGGGCCAACGGGAAATTGGGCTAAAAGAATAACGATGAGAGATTGTGCGAATCGGTCGTGTGCTGCCCTGCTTTTGTTGCACGCGGGTTTTCTTTGTAGCTTGGGCTTGGTGAAGGCGGACGGGCCCACAGTTGTGACACACGGCCCTCTGCTTGGTCAGGCAACCGCCCATACGGCGAGGGTTTGGGCACGGACCAATCAGCCAGCCACACTCGAATTCCGCTACGGACTTGATCCGACCCGGCTCGATGGATTTTCCAAGCCGGTCCAGACCAGTGCGGCTCACGACTTCACGGGATGGACTGAGCTCACCGGCCTTGCTGCAGATTCTCACTACACGGTGCGGGCCTATCTTGACGGTTTTCCAGCCGGGCCTGAGGCCCTGGTGAAAACCCTGCCCGATTCGGAAGCGTTGCGGGATCCAACGCACAATCCCCGTGGGCTCTTCAATTTTTCATTCGCTATCGGATCGTGCGCCAATCAGAACCCGCTTCACGGGATCGGGCCGAGCCTGCCGACCTATGCAACGCTACTGAAACAGCATGCAGACGTGGTCGACTTTCAAATCATGAACGGTGACTGGCTCTACGAAGAATTGAGGACAACGCCAGTGGCTGACTGGGCCCAGCGGCAGGCTGTCGACAGTGCTGAGTTGCCAAAGGTTGTCCGCGACATGCCGACGATTGTCGGCGTCTGGGAGAACTACCGGCTCTACCTTGACCGGGGCACAAACCTGTCGGCGTGGCACCGGAGAGTGCCGGGCGTATTCACCTTTGACGACCATGAACTGGTTAATGATATCTGGGGTGCAGGGAGTACCGGCCGCAGGGATCGCCGCGCCGTCTTTCGAGATATCGGCACCCGGGCGTGGACCGACTACCTCGGCTGGGCCAACCCGGCCGCCTTTCCCCACGGGGTGCATCATGGCCGGGCGACCCTTGCCGCCGGTAGCGATGTGCTGATCGATCCGGAAGCCGATTTCAAAACGCTGCCGCTTCAAGAGATGCTGAACTTGCACGTCCATTGGGGCACGCCGGAAGCGGGTGTCAATGATCTCCGGTTCGATGACGATGCCCTTGGTGACCCCAATGCGCGGGTCTATGAGGTGGTCGAGGTGATTGATTCCCATCGGCTCCGGATCAAGCCAGCGGCCGTTGCCGATGGGCAGGCAGGCTACTCGATTGGTCGTCGTAGCTACGGCAGCTTCCGCATCGCGAACAGTGAATTTTTTCTGCTCGATACCCGCGGGGCTAGACAGATGCACGACACCAGTCGGCCGGCCCAGCCGGGATTGACGATGCTTGGTGACGACCAGCGGGAATGGCTGATCGGTCAGATGCAGGCCAGCGACGCGGACTTCTTTTTTGTCGTCTCGTCAGTGCCCTTCATGATTCCCCATGCCGGCGCGGGGGGCTTTGAGGCCGCGGCCAACAAAGAGGAAGCCTGGACCGCGTTTCTCGATGAGCGAGAGAAGCTTATTGGGTTTTGGGACACGCTTGACCGACCGGTGTTTGTCATGACCGGTGATCTTCACAACAGCTTTGCAATCAAAATAACCGACCGCGTCTGGGAGTTCTGCTCTGGGCCGCACAACTCAGTCAACCATGTGCCCAGCCTCGACGAGGCCAATCGGCCGGCGACAGGGCTGTTTCGTTCAGGGAGCCGAACCTGTGACATCCGCTGGTCAACCTATGTGCTGGAGGATCTGCCACGGTTGCAGCGGCTCTATCCGCATTATCTGGTGGTGCAGGTCAATAATGTCTTTAACATGCCACAGCAGCTTGGGGGGAAACGTCTCGTCTCTTATCCGCATCCGCAGGTGATCTTTCAGTATCACGAGGGACGCACTGGCAAGCTTGTCTATGCTGAATCGGTGGTGCTCCCCCGGAAACCAGACGCCCACTGAGAGAATGTCAGTAGTCACATCGTGAGAGTCGCGGGTTCCCTGTCGTCGCAATGGGAAGTCCTGAAACCCTGAGCGCCTTTGGGCATCGCGGCTGCAGTTGGCGAAAAGCCACAGTAGCGCATGGCCGCAGTCAGCTAGACCAATTCCGGCAGCGGATCGGTGTGTTCCAGCAGATACTGCGGACGTCCGGAATGGTCGGGGAACTGAGTTGTCACCGGGTCAATTCCAAGATGACGGTAAAGCGCGGCGAGGACCTCGCTGAAGTGAACGGGACGGTCGGTGATTGCAGCGGCATGCTTATCGGTTGCCCCAATGACTTGTCCATTACGAAAGCCGCCACAGGCAAGAAGACCGCCACCAACGGCAGGCCAGTGGTCACGCCCGGCGTCTTTGTTGATCTTTGGTGTACGGCCGAATTCTCCCCAGGCGATGACGGCAACGTCCTTGTCCAGTCCGCGTTCGTGGAGATCCTCGATCAACGCTGAAAGGCCTTGGTCGAACTGGGGCAGATGCGTGTTCTTCATGCCGTTAAAGGTGTCGCTGTGAAAATCCCAACGGCCGAAGTTGAGGGTGACAACCCGGCAGCCCGCCTCCACCAGGCGGCGGGCCATCAGAAAGTGCTCGAGGTTCCGGGGCGCGCCGTCACCGAAGCGCTTGGTGTCGCCCTTGCCATACCGCTCGCGCACCCGGGCGGGTTCCTCGGAAATATCGAGTGCTTTGGCTAGTCGGCTACTTGTGAGGATGTCAAAGGCGGCTGCCTCAAGGTCATCGATGCCCTCAAGCATCCGGTGGGCATCAAGATCACGCCGCAGCCCATCGAGTTTGCCGAGCAACTGCCGTCGATCGCTGAGCCGATCGGCTGAAAGATCTTTCAAAACAATGTCACCGCTGGCCGGACCGCTTGGGCGGAAGGCAGCGTGGGCCACTCCAAGAAAACCAGGATGCCCTGGGGAGCCGTAAGGAGGATGCCCTGCGTCCGGCGCGAGCCCGACAAACGGTGGCATCCCACGGCCGGCCGGGCCGAGAACCCGTGAGGCAACCGATCCGATGCTTGGCCAGCCACCGCTGGGCTGATTCATAAACGAGCGGCCGGTGTAACAAATAAACGAGTCATGGCTTCCGTTCGGCGAGCCATGCAGGCTTCGAAAGATCTTGATGGGACGAAACTCGCCGCGAATTTCAGCCGGCGCGTCCATCTTCATGTCGTACATGTCTTGATGGGCGGGGGCCCCGCACATGTAGATCATGATCACCGACTTGTGCGACGAACGAATGCCCGCTGCCTGTTCAGCCCTCAGCAGTCCTGGGAGCGAAAGCCCACCCACCGAAAGCGAGCCAATTCTCAGCAGATCCCGACGGGTGATACCGTCGCAGAGCCGGCTTGACCGACCGTTCCGGCTGTCCGAGGTAATCGAAAGCATTGGGCCTTTTCCAGGGAGTGGAGGCTTCGTCTTAAGACTCTTGCCGACTAACGTATCGGTCGCAGCGGGGATTACACGATTGTATTCGCAGGGTTCCAGAAATTTGTCAGCTGGATTGTCCCCGGTTCCCGTCAGCCCCGTGGATAAAAAGGCGTTCTGGGCCTGTTCCCGTCAATTGTGTCGCAATTTGAGACGGCCGCAAGACGGGCAACAGCGTGCGTTTCCGTTTCTCTCCACCCCTTGCATCTCTGGCCTGAATAACCCGTGCTGGTGGTCTGGTAAGAATTGACACTCGTCCGGCATTGTTTTGTCGAAGATGCCATGATGGTGGTGGTCATTCCTTGCCAGGAAATGCCGAGACAAGAACTGTGGGGCCACGCTGATGCTCACCATATTCAATCGACCGATGCAGGCTATCGATCGTCGGTCGTTCCTCACGATTGGTGGGCTGTCATTCGGCGCGGGGGGCCTCCCGCTGTCCCGTTTGCTCCAAGCGGAAGAACCTTCGTCGTCTGGGACTCCTTCCGGGCTTCGGCACAAATCGCTGATCAATATTTTTCTGGCAGGTGGTCCGCCGCATCAGGACCTCTGGGATCTTAAGCCCGACGCACCGTCGGAAATTCGCGGTGAGTTTCGCCCAATCAAAACCTGCCTGCCCGGCGTGCAAATCTGTGAGGTCTTTCCCCGTTTGGCCAGCCGGCTTGATCGCTGCACGATCATTCGATCAGTCGTCGGCTGCGAGACGGCCCATGCGGGGTTTCAGTGCATGACGGGCTGGCCCCGCAATAGTCTGCAGAGTCTGGGCGGAAGGCCTTCGCTTGGGGCCGCTGTTTCAAAAATCGCTGGGCCTGTCGACCCGACAGTGCCCCCCTTCGTCGGCCTTGCCAGCCCGACAAGGCATGTGCCCTGGTCCGACTCTGGGAGCCCTGGATTTCTGGGGCCGGCGTTTGGCCCCTTCAAGCCTGAGGGGCCCGATCTGGAAAACATGACGCTGCGGTCAGTTTCGCTTGAACAGCTATCTGATCGCAGAAAACTGCTTGCAGCGGTCGACACGCTGCGTCGTGATGTCGATGCCAGTGGCGTAATGGCAGGGATGGATGCCTTTTCGCAGCGAGCTTTTGACGTGTTGACCGGCAGTCGACTGCTCGAGGCGCTCGACCTCGAACGGGAAGACCCCCGTATCCGTGAGGCCTACGGTGACGGCAAGCCCTACCAGTATCAATACGATGGACCACCGACCTGCAACGACCATTTGCTCATGGCTCGGCGGTTGGTGGAGGCTGGCGTGCGGGTGGTCAGCCTCAGCTTTGGTCGTTGGGACAGCCACTCGGCGAACTTCGATTTGGTGCGGGATCACGGCGGTAAACTTGACCAATGTCTTTCGGCATTGATCGATGATCTCACTGAGCGGGGCATGCTTGACGATGTGGCGGTGGTGGTCTGGGGTGAGTTTGGTCGAACACCGAAGATCAATCCCAAGGCTGGGCGGGACCATTGGCCTCGGGTAAGCACTGCCCTGTTGGTCGGTGGTGGCATGCGGCACGGACAGGTCATCGGGTCGACCAATCGGCTGGGGGAACACGCGGTCGAGCGGCCCGTTCACATGCAGGAGATCACGGCATCGCTCTACCGGGCTCTCGGTATCTCCACGGCGACCACGACGCTGACCGACACAGCAGGCAGGCCGCAATACCTCGTCGATCAGCAGCCGCTTCCGGAGCTCACCTAAGGGCCGTCAGGCAGGTCACTCTCCGGATGCCACTGGCTCGCAGGTCCATGCGGCCGCCGGCTCAGCGATCTGCCAGCCGGCCAACTGGCCTGCGGCGGTGCCGGCGGCAAGATGTCCGCGGCCGGTTCCAAGAGCCTGAATAAAGCCACCAAGTCCCGTGAACCGGCGTACTGTCTTGCCGTCGTTCACCTGAAGCAAACTGACAAGTGAACCGCCGCTAGCCGCAAGCAATTCAGTTGTCACGCCAGCGAACGATACCGCCGTCACCTCCTTTTCGAAGCCAGCAATCGTTCGTTGCTGCTCACCGGTTGCGGTCTCCCAGATTTTGATGACGCTGTCGCCACCGGCAAGCGCGTAGTCTGGTTCCGTCAGGAAGGCTAAAGAGTTTGGCCGTGCGGTCGGTTGACCCTGAGGCGAGTTGGTCGCCATCTCGGGAAAAGGCCAGACTGGTCACAGTGTCAGAGTGCGGGTGTTCAAGTGTCCGCAGCAGACTGCCACTCTCCGGGTTCCAGAATTTGATTTCACCAGTCCTGCTTGTAAGGCCACTCCCTGAGGCGAGTTCCGTCCCGGCGGGTGAGAATGCCAGCGCAAGTACGGCTGCCACGGGGGGGCCAGTCAGATCTTCAGAGGTGGTCGGTGGCGTCAACTCACCACCGATTGTTTGAGAGAGTGACCACGCTTCGCCGGTGTTCCAGATCCCGACAGGCTGATTTCCCTGTGCCACAATCAGGCGGTCGCCGCCGCCGTCAAGCAGCAGCCCTGCCCTGCTCGTCGTGTCGCTTTCAACTTGATCAGCAGCGGCGGCCGGAACGGGCCGCCAGGCGGTCCGTGGCTGTCCGTCTGCAGCAGAAAATAGAACCAGTAACCCGCGGTCATCAAGGCTTGCAACCCGGTGGCCATCGGAAAGAAACGCCGCGCTGACAAGCGGTCTACGGGCGGCTTCCCGTTGCTTTTCAGCCTCGGCCGCTCGCTGCTCAGTTTTTTTCAAAGACTCTTGCGTGCTGCTGAGGGTCGCGGTGGCGACAGCACGTTGTTTCTCGGTCCGGACTACCTGTTCCACAGCAAAGGTCGCAGCGCGACGTGCTGATTCGAGGTCACGGTCAGCCTTCTCCGCAGCGGCGACGGCATCCTGTTTCGTCTTCTCCTTCGCTGTTCCTTCGGCCATAGCCTTGTCGACAGCTGCCTTGAGCTGAGGGTCATCACTCGCGGCGGCAGCCTCTTTTGCGGCAGTCAGGGTGGCGCTGGCCTGATCAGCGGCTGCTGCCGCTTCATGGGCGGCTTGCTGTTTTTCCTGGGCTTTTTTTTCAGCCGGTGGAATGGCCTTCGCCGTCTTTTCTCGCTCGGACACCGCTGCCGCAGTCGCCTTTTTTGCAGTCTCAACCGCCTGCGTGGCCCGCGTGACAGCCTGCTTGAGAACGGCGATGTCATCCTCAAGCTCATGACAGCGGTCATCGCAACGCGGGTCGCCGGCGTACTCGGCCAGTTGTTTTCCGTCGGCGATGTTCCAAATTTTTTGCCCGCCGGATCCGGCCGTGACAAGCTGCCTACCATCACGGCTGACGGCCACTGCCGAGATGCTACCGCCGTGGGCAAATTGCCCGACCACACGGTCGCTGGAGCGGTCAACGAGCCGCACCAGCCCAGTGGCGTCGGCAACCAACAGGCGGTTAGCCGGCACGATTGGTGCCGATATGAGTGAAATTGGTTCCTTGACGACACCGATTGTCTCGACTGGACCCGCTGGCTCTGCATCGGCGGCGGGCAGTGATTGCGGGAGCTTCCAAATGCCGATGCCCTGCTCTCCCTGCCGGGCTGCGGCAAGCAGGTCGGTTCCCGGAATGGCAGCACACGTCACCAGCTTGCTGAGCATCAATTTGCCTACGAGAGTACCGTTAGGAATCTGGTGGACGAGCACGCCACCGTCCGAGTCGACACTCGCCAGCAGGCTATCGTTGGCGAAAAACCCCACAAGTGTCACTGCGGCTTGGTGGCCCGCAAGTGTGACAAGCGGCTTGGCGAGGTCGGTGGCCCCGTCCTCTAGCAGTACGAGTTGGCCATCCTTTCGCCCAATTGCCACTCGTCCGTCACTACTTCGGGCGATGGCTGTCGCCCCTGCCCCGGCGGTCACGACAGCGAGTCGCGTCGGTAGCTGACGCCGCCAGAGGCGGATTGTTCGAAACGAACCGGTCGCCAGCCGCTCACCGTCTGGTGCGAAGGCAATGGCGGTGATCATGTCCAGATGCGCAAGTGGCGGGGCTGTCGAGGAAGACGATTGAAGATTGGGAGTCGAGAGCAGACCAAGTGACATGCCCGTCCCGCTTTCAATGAGTTCAACACGACCGCCGCGGGCAGCAGCAACAGTGCGGCCATCCGGGCTGACAGCAACCGCCGGGAGGCCACCCATACCGGCCTGCAGTGGCACCCAGGCAATTGGTGCGGCGGCCGGTGATGTGCCTGCTACGAGGCCGGTCTCAATCCAACGCTCAAGCACACCGAGTTCATCGGGGGTAAGCGACCGCGCACCAACTCCGTTGTCGGTGGGTGGCATGAAATCCTCTTCGCGGTGGGCGGCCCGCAAAAATAGTGGGCTCTCAGCTGAATTTTTTGAAATCGCCGCCGGTCCTGAATCACCGCCGGCGGTAATCGCGGCCAGACTGTCAAGCCGAAGCCCGCCCTCCGATCGTTGGGCGTTGTGGCAGGCGGTGCAGTTCGCTGCAAGGATTGGGGCAATGTCCGTCTCGTACGTGAACCGGACGTCGACTGCTGGAGTGTTGATGGGCAGCCCTGCGGCGGTGGACAGCCGGGCTGTCGCCGTGAGTACGGTGATCGCGATAGCTGCCGTAAACCATCGCACGAAATGAGAGTGATCCTGTGATAATGTTGGGTGGCGCAACGGTCTGTTCGTGTGCCGAGCCATCCGGTAGCAATCCACCAAGATCGTTGGGCGTTTTCTCAACACTGTGCCTGATGCGGAACGAGACGGCAGCATGCGATATCAGGATTTTTCTGGTTGTGGTTTTGACATGACCCGGACGGTGATCGGCGAGAGGGAGAGCGGAACCTCGATCTGCTTTGCAGCCGTGGCCTGCTGCTGTTTTTTGAGGTGCTCCTCGGCCTTGGCCAGTGCCTCGTTGGCTGCCTTGAGCTTTGCGGCAACTTCTGGTGAGGCTTGTTCGGCGGCTTCTTGGCTCTGCTTATGGGCCGTAGTGAGATCAGCCACCATGGTTTTGAGCCGGTCCCGCTCGACTGTTGCCCGGTGCGCTGCCTCCGGATTGCGGCGGAACATTCGTTTGCTGACGCCGTTAAGCACGACGGCATAGTCGCCGGGTGGCAGTTTGCTGTCGACGGTGATCTTGAGTGAGCCGGTAGTTGCTTTTTCCTCAAGGGTGACGGTCTCCACTTTGAGCAACTTCGGTAGGCCGATCGCATTTAAGCTGAGCGGCCCCTTGCTGTCAGGCGTCCTCGTTACCGTCAACGACAGCGACTCGGTTGATCCAGCCTGGATGGTCACGAGCGGTGACTCCGGCTGAATCGTGATGGCAGCGATGTCCGGTGTGACGGCGGCATGGACAGTGGCCACCTCGCGGACAAGGTGTTGCTGCTTGTTGCTGGTCACCGGCCAGCGAAGGGTCGCCCCGCGGGCAACCCGTAGTCGCGGCTCTGAGCCAATGCGAGCACGGCCAACGAGTTGAATGGGCCGACAACTCGTCGGGGCATCAGCCGACGCCTCCAAAACAATGCTCCCTCGATTGGCCTGAGCAGGAATCACAAGCGGACGGGCCGTCACGCCGACTGGAAGCTGCTCAGCGGTCACGACGACCGGGCCGGCGAAGCCGTCGTGTCGCAGCAGTAAGAGGTCAATTGCCGTCGTACCGCCGCGTACCATTGACGGTGTGGCCAACCGCATTTTGTTGTTGACGTCCGTTCGGTCAACGGTGGCGAGAAAGGCCACGAGGTCGAAGTCAGGGTGGGGCCGGCGGATGTCAACAACGTAGTCGCTGCGAGGGCAGTCACCACTGTCAAGGTTTGCCACAGTCAACTGATAACGCCCGGCTGCCGGCACCTTGAATGACAATGTGGGGTCCAACCCGTTGCCATCGACTGACTTGCCGGCAAATGCCTTCGGCCGATCATCGGCGAAGCCGACCTCCTTGAAAGTTTGCTCACCAGCATCAGAGACGGTGATTGATTCAAGCTGCAGCACAGGGTCGGTCAGGCACCCGAGCCGATGAGAGTACAGGTCGAAGACCCAGGTCTCACCGGCTGCTGCTTCAAATTGATAGCGATGCTGATTCGAGTCAGCTGCCCAGCGGCCGACGACCTGAATGGGAAGGTCCGGCAAAGTCACCACGTGGTTGGCTGCGTTGGATGGATGATCGACGACGAGGATTTCCGCTGCTGGAGATGAAAAGAGAACCGGTACCGGGGTGGACTGGCTTCCGAGGCGGGTGCCAGTGAGGTCCACAAAGTCACCGATAACGTCATGGGGGCTGAGGAGCCGCCGGAATTGCCGCCAGGACGATCGGGGCTGGTCAGTGACCGTTGCCTGCAGGGGCTGTTGGGTTGGTGGCTGCCCTGCGAACTGGTGGGTTGCGAAGTATTCGGCGGTGGTCGCCTGGTGGGAGAGTGGCGGCCAGACGCTGCGGATAATCGGTGTTGGTGTGACCGTTAGCCGATAGAACCAGTCGTTGCCGCCACCCATGAACAGATCACGAACCTGAATCTGATAGCGGCCAGTCACCGGTACCTTCAGGCTGACAGAGGGATCTCCGGACGGAAGCGCTCCGGCTGTTGCCAGCGGCTCGCCAGCCGGCCCAAACAGGCTGATGACCGGGGTCAGTCGTG
>RFVE01000390.1 GCA_009922585.1 Planctomycetia bacterium | reverse complement strand
GGTGCAGGTTGGCTACCAGCTTGACGGGGGGACCACGATGGGCCCGGTCGTCAACGCCAAGCAGCGGGAGCGGGTGCTTGGCTATCTTGAGAAGGGGCTGGCCGAGGGCGCGGAGCCAGTGGTGCCCGGCGGAGCGGCTGAGGTGGTCGGCCGTGACGGCTACTTCGTGAAGCCTTGTCTATTGGCTGGCTCGCTCGAAAATGTCGCTGCCCGTGAAGAGATTTTTGGCCCGGTTGCCTTCATGGCCACCTTCGAAAATGAGGATGAGGCGGTGGCCATGGTCAACAACACCGACTACGGCCTGGCCAACAGCGTCTGGACCACCGACTTGGGCCGGGCGGCCCGAGTGGCTGAGTCGATGGTGGCGGGCAACAGTTGGATCAACGCTCACAACGTCTTTGCCAACGGCGTGCCCTATGGCGGCATTCACAAAAGTGGCATGGGCGGCGGCGTCAACTCAATCGAGACGCTCTTCGATTACTGGCGGAGCCAGTCAATCGTTCGGCCGCTCTGAGCAGGCTGATCCGATGAAAGCAACGCAGATGGCCCTCCATGGCTGGGCCAGGAGGTGGTGTGCAAACGGCTGACTGCATCATTGTTGGGGCGGGTCTGGCTGGTCTGTCCTGCGGCCAAACGCTGGCTGCGGCCGGCCGGAGGGTGCAGATCATTGAGGCAGCCGACCAGCCGGGCGGCCGGGTGGCGACCGACGCAGTTGACGGCTTTCGGGTGGACCGGGGCTTCCAGGTCTATCTTGATGCCTACCCGGAGGGGCAGCGGTTTCTCGACCACCGCGCGTTGCAACTCGGCTGCTTTGAGCCAGGGGCGCTGGTTGCCAGTGGCGGCCGGCTGCTGCCGGTAAGCGATCCTTGGCGGCGGCCACTGGCTGCGATTCGCTCGGTACTACGCGGTACAGTTGGCGTCACCGACGGCATTCGGACCGCTCGGCTGCGAAGCGAGATGATCCGCAGTGTCCGACAGGGGCGGGTCGACCCAGCCGTGGTTGCCCCTGGGGACGAACGGAGCACCCGGTCGTCCCTTGAGTCCCGGGGCTTTTCGGCTGACTTTATCCGGCTGTTTTTCGAGCCGTTCTTCGGCGGTGTTTTTTTGGAGCGAGAACTGGCCACTGCTGAAACGGTGTTTGGGTTCACCTTTGCAATGTTCTCACTCGGCCGAGCATGCCTGCCGGCTGGTGGCATGGCGGCGATTCCGCGGCAGTTGGCGAGTGGCTTGCCCACGGGCAGCCTTGAGCTCGGCACACCGGTCGAGCGAATTGAGCCCGATCATGCCGGTGGCGGCGAATTGTTTCTGGCTGATGGTCGGCGGCTGGCTGCCCGAATGATCGTTGTCGCGACTGATGCAGTAACGGCGGCCAATCTGCTGCCGGCCGAGGCTGGCGGGTCGTGGCAGCCACCGGCCTTCAAGTCAACGACGCTGGTTGCCTTTGCCGCTGATGGGCAGCCGGCCTGTGGCCGCACGCTTATCGTCTCAGCCGAACCAGCAGCGGCCGGCCCGATCGACAACCTGACGGTGCCGTCGGCCGTGGCGGCCGGCTATGCCCCGGCAGGCCAGTCGCTTATCTATGCCTCGGTCCGCGGTGATTGGCCCGGTGCTGCGGCCGACCTGCCGGCAGCCATTCAGCAGCAGGCCGCGGGCTGGCTTGGAGCTGAGGTCAACGGCTGGCGGCAGTTGGCGACCGTGGCAGTTCCCCGCGCCTTGCCAGTGGAAACTCCTGCCGTCCGCCGGGCCCGGCCAGTCTCGGGCCAACTCGGCCCGGGCCTCTTTCTCTGTGGCGACCATCTCACCACCAGTTCGATCAACGGAGCCCTGGCCGCCGGCCGCCGGGTAGCTGAGACACTGCTGGCATCGTGAGTCGCCGGGGGCGAATGCCACTCCATCGTAGATTTCAAATGGATGTCTGG
>RFVE01000389.1 GCA_009922585.1 Planctomycetia bacterium | reverse complement strand
AACCTCGGCATCCCGCCGGGCGAGGGCGTGGGTGTCGGCCGCCTGCTTTTCCTGCCGCTTGCTGGTGTCGTAAAGCGCCTGGGCCGCCTCAACCGCGGTGACCGCACGGGCTACCGACTCGGTAATCCGCTCGACCGTCACCTTGGCCCCGGCATGGGCCTGCTGGGCCATTGCCACTTCGGCCATCGCGGTGTCAAACGGCTTGACTGCCTTGACCAGGTTATCTTGCGCTGCCTTCAGTGCCGCTTCGGCCGGCTTGCGGGCCTCGCCCTCGGCTGCTGCCAAGGCCTGCTCGGCCGCGTTGGCTGCAGCCACGGCGGCGGCATGGGCGACCCGCGGCTTTTCAGCTGCCGCGTCCTTCTTGCCGATATCGATTTCGGTCTTCGCGACCTCGAGCATTGCCTTATAGAGGGCCTGCCGTTCGGCATCCCGGAGCTTGACGGCCTGCTCAAGGTCCTGCCGGGCGTTGGTGGTGAGCTGCTTGGCCCGATCATGGGCAAAGCTGAGCTGATCCAATGCGGCCGCCGCATCGTCCTCGGCAAACTGCGTGGCCACCGCCACCAGCTTCGCTGGCAACTCGCGGCGGATGAGCGTCACCCGGCCGGTCGCCGTGCCAGCTAGCACGTGACTGCCGTTTTCCGTGACCGCCAGGGCCGTGACCGGCCCACCAACTGACAGCTCAGCCAGCGGCTTTGCGTTCGCCACGTCCCAGAGTCGCAGGCGGCCCGCCGCAGTGGCCGAAACCAACTGCTGACTTGCCGGCACTGCCGCCAGCACCGTCACCCGGCTCTGCTCATCACCCAACACGGCAGCGGGGGCTGCCGCCCCACCCGCCGTCGGCACGGTGTCGGGCAGCGGCCAGAGTGCGATCTTCTGCTCCACAGCGATGGCCAACCGGTCGCCCAGCCAGGCCACCGCCGTGACTGGCCCGCCGACATCGAGACGGCCACGCTCCGCTCCATCGGCAACCCGCCAGTGCCGCACGGTGCCATCGGCAGCTGCCGAAACCAGCCGGCTGCCGTCAACAAACACCAGTCCGGTGACCGCAGCGGTGTGTCCGGCGAGGGTCAACCCGCGGAGGGCGCCAGTCTCGGCGTCAGCCAGGCGGATGCGACCGTCAGCAGCACCGAAGGCAACCAGCCGCCTATCTGGTGAAACGCCGAGACAGACTGCCTCGTGGCCCGCCAGCCGCCAATCGGGCCGCGGCGGCTGCCGCTGCCAGATCTTGACCGTCTGAAAGCCGCCCGTGGCGATCCGGCTGCCATCGGGGCTGAAGGCGACAGCCTGCACGAGACCGGCATGGGCCGCTCCGGCACGGCCGAGGCCTGCCGCCGTCGGCAGGCGAGGGTCAGTGAGTCGGGCCACGCTGACGCCGAGATCGATATCGAACAGGGTGAGTTCATCGGCCTGCCCGGCAGCTACCAGCCGGCCGTCGGGCGAGACCGCCAGGCCATAGATCGGCCGCACCACAGCTGCCGGCGGCTGCCAACGCAGCGCAGCGGTCGGCCGCACATCGCCCTTGGCCCCCTCGTCGATCCACCGCTTGATCACCTCCGCCTGTGCAGCCGACAGCCTGGGGGCAGCGCGGTCGTTGTCGTCGGGCGGCATGGTCGGCTCGTCGAGGTGGGCCGCCAGCCGGTAGAGCGGACTGGCCTCACCATTGCCCGGCAGCACAGCGGGCCCTGAGATGCCCCCGGCGAGAATCTGCCGCGGGGTCTCCAGAATCAGATCGGCCTCGGCGGCCGAAGCGTTATGACAGGCGATGCAGCTTGTTCGCAAAAGCGGCAGCACATCCCGCTGAAAATCAGTCGACTCGGCGGCAGCGAGCGGACCGGCAGCGATTGCCACGATCAGACCGGCCAGCAGCAGCCGAAAAATCCAGCGGGCAGATGCAATCATTTCCCAGCCTCTTTTGCAGGG
>RFVE01000388.1 GCA_009922585.1 Planctomycetia bacterium | reverse complement strand
TGATTGCCCACGTGCTCGGTTGCTGCGAGGGGACTGTCTGCCGCCGCCGGCAGCGGATCGAAGCCTGGCTTCAGGAGGCAGCTCACCTGGCAGCACAGCTCGAAAAGTCAGCCGAAGACCACCGTGCGGTCACCGTGAACAAACACCCGGTCCTCAAGGACCAGCCGGACTGCACGGGCGAGGACGAGCTTCTCAACATCACGCCCCGCCTGGGCCATCCGATCGGCTGAAAACCGGTGGTCGACCGGAATCACATCCTGGGCAATGATCGGCCCGGCATCGAGTTCAGCCGTCACAAAGTGGGCCGTCGCGCCGATCACCTTCACGCCCCGCTCGAAGGCCTGCCGATAAGGGCTGGCCCCGACAAAGGCCGGCAAGAACGAGTGGTGAATGTTGACCAGCCTGCCCGCATAGCGGTCGACGAAGCCGGCCGAGAGGATCCGCATGTAGCGGGCGAGCACAATCACTGCCGGGGCGTACTGGTCGATCGCGGCGGCCAGCTGCTGCTCATGCGTGTCACGGCTGACACCGTCATGCGGCAGATGGGTGAAGGGCACCCCAATCGGCTGTCGCTCGCGGCTGGCCACCCGCACTGTTGCCCCGGCCGGCAGCACGGCGGCCAGATCGGCCTGCAGCCGCTCCACCGCTTCGGCGGCGGTGCCCGCCGCCGTCACCTCGGCCCGAAAGAAAAAGTGGCCCGCCGCGACGTCGACAAACTCCTGATTGCTCTCGATGTTGAACTGGTGCGCTGCCAGCACGCCGGTGATCCGGTGAATCAGCCCGACCTCATCGGGGCAGTCGACCAGAACCACCTCGCGGAGCGACGGCTCGTCTGTTGGCTCGGCCACAGGCTGCTCAGGCACTGGTCACCTCCTTCATCGCGACAGCCCCTTGCCGGGCGGCCCAAGCGTCCACTGAACCTGGCGAGCGGGCCGAGGTGGCGACGCGGCCGAGCGACCGGGTCGAGGCCCGGCGGCGGAGCAGTGCATCGAGAATCGCGGTGCCGATCGATACGTAAGTCTGGAACGACTGATGCTTCACATCAGCCTGTTCCTTCTCAAGCTTCTGCCGGGCCCGCTCCACCCGGCCGGCGGCCGTCGCCAGCTTTTTTTCATAGCGGCTGCGGATCTGGTCAAGCTCGGAATCCCGCCATTCCCGCAGCTGCTGCGCGACTCGCAGCCGGAAGGCCCGTTCAGTTTCTTCGGGCTCTGAGACTGCATCGATCTGCGGCACCGCTAACAGTGACAGATGCTGGGTCCGCACTAGGCTGTCCCGCAGGCTGGTGGCCAGCGACCGATAGCTCTTCGCCGAGGCCAGCGGCCCCGGCAGGCTGCCGTAGCGGGCCGCGGTCGGCCGGTCGGTGGTGGCTGGCTGCGCCGGCAACAGCAGGGCGGCGTCCCAGACCGGCGTTCCGGTTGAGTCTGTTGCCGGTGCCAGGCAGAAGACCTCGCGGGTGCAGTCAACGCCGAGCGATCGTGCGGAAAACCGCAGCCAGGCCCGGCCGAGGATGGCCGGCTGCAAGGTCACGCCGGTTGCCTCGGGCTGGTCGTCCGCAACGAAGACCTCTTTGATGCCCGGCGGCAGCAGGGGCCGCGGGCCGCCAGCAGGCTCAGCGGTGGTGGAAGCAGCTGGTGCCGTCGCTGTCCGTGGGGCTACCGATGGCGGTGACGGCGAAGCAGTCGCCCCGGGCAGCCGGCTGAGTTCCTCCCGCAGCAGCGGTCCGCGGAGATAGGCCATGGTCCAGCGAGTCTCAAAAACCGTCTCGGCATCACCGTGCACGCTGTGCATGAGAAACCGCCGCTTCCCCAGTCCGGAGAGCAGCCGGTCAAGGTCGCCGCGGTCGAGTGAGCGGCCAGCGGCGGCTGCCGCCCCTTCCAGGCCATCGAGCACCCGGGCCTTGTCGCGGGCGGTCTGGAGCCG
>RFVE01000387.1 GCA_009922585.1 Planctomycetia bacterium | reverse complement strand
TCGCAGCCACCCAGCAGCGACTCGCTTCACCCCAGGCAAGCTGCCAGATCCCGCTCGACACCGTGCAACTCATCGCCGCCGGCCGGGCAGCCTCGCTGCGGCTGCCGGCTGGGGGTGTTCAGTCACGTGAATCGCTCGACCCAGCCATTGTCCGAGCCGCGATCGACGCTGGTGCCGCCTGGCTGCCGCAGACCCGCGTCACGTCCTGTCGCCCAACCGCAACCGGCGTCAACGTCCGCGTCGCACCGGCCGACAACGACGACCAGTGTTTTTCTTGTGATCGGCTGGTACTCGCAGGCGGGTTGGCCGACGCCGTACGGACGGAAACGCCAAGTGGCAGCCGTCCAGCTGACCGGCGACGCTCCCCCAACAACCGTATTGGGGTCGGGGCGACGCTCCCGTCAGCAAGCGGCAGCCTACCGGCGGGCCTGCTAGCGATGGCCGTGGGCCGATCGGGCTACTGCGGGCTGGTGCGACTGGAGGATGGCCGCATTGACCTCGCTGCCGCGTTGATCCCGGCTGCAGTTGCCACTGCCGGAACGCCAGCAAAGGCGGTTGCCGACCTCCTGGAAAAAGCCGGTGGGCAGCGGCTGCATCTCGTTGAACGGACCGACGTTGAAGCAGCACTTTTTCGGGCCACCCCGTCGCTCACCCACCGGACACCAATAGTGGATCCCACAAGCGATCGGATTTTTCGGGCAGGGGACGCCACTGGCTACGTCGAACCGTTTACGGGTGAAGGAATTGGCTGGGCCCTGCACGCCGCCCGTCTGCTGGCGGAGTCAGTTCTGAGCCCGGCTGGTCAGCTTCGACCGCCCGCTGAGGCGGCGGCTCGCTACCGTCAGCGGCACCGGCTAGGTCTTCGCCTGCGGCACCGGCGTTGCCGGCTCGTGGCGCTCGCGCTCCGAAGTCCGCTCTTCGTATCTACCGCAGTACGGGCTGCTAGCTGGTTTCCCACCGCGGCCAGTTGCGTGGCGCACTGCTGCACTGGAAACGCAGCTGAACTTTTCCTGGGCAGGACCGCTGGCCTCCGCTGAGCCCGCAGGCATCAGCGCGGAAGTGGCCATACCCGAAAACCGGCGGCAACGGGATCACTGATCGCCGCCAGACCACGAATCTGCAACACTGCATCTATGACGCTGGCAATTCTTGGCATCGGTTCGGCCACCCCACAACACAGCATTTCCCAGCAAGACGCGGCCATGCTGGCGGGCACCCTGGCTACTGCTGGCGCAACCCGTGAACGAACGCTCTCCGCCATCTACCGTCAGACGCAGATTTTCCAGCGTGGGTCGGTGCTGCTTGAGCCGCCGGGTGATCAGCCGTTTTCGCAGAGTTTCTTTCCGCCCGCTCTAGATGTCGACGATGCCGGGCCGCCCACCTCCGAACGGATGGCCCGCTATGCGGCCACAGCAGGCCCACTGGCAATCGCCGCAGCAGAACGTGCGCTCGCCCGCGCCGATGTCGCTGGCCCGCAGATCACTCACCTGGTCACCTGCTCATGCACCGGTTTCGTCACCCCCGGTGTCGATCTTGAACTCTGCCGTGCCCTCGGCCTGCCGGCTGACGTCGCCCGCACCAACATCGGCTTCATGGGCTGCCACGGGGCGTTCAATGCCCTACGTACCGCCGACGCATTTGCCGGAACGGGGCCGGACGCCGTCGTGCTGATGGTCTGCGTCGAACTCTGTAGCCTGCATTTTCAGTACGGATCCGCGGCCGACTCGATTGTTGCCAACAGCATTTTCGCCGACGGGGCTGGTGCCATCGTGGGCCGGTCTATGGCCGCCAGCAACTGCCGGCATTGGCGGCTGGTTGATCAGACCTCGGCAGTACTGCCAGACACCGCCGACCAAATGGGCTGGACCATCGGTGACCACGGCTTCGAGATGACGCTGTCGGCAGAGGTTCCCGGCAGCAT
>RFVE01000386.1 GCA_009922585.1 Planctomycetia bacterium | reverse complement strand
TTCGGTCACGAAAGTAGCGGCGGCCGGACTTGAACCGGCGACACCAGGCTTATGAAGCCTGTGCTCTAACCAACTGAGCTACGCCGCCACGTGGGCCGCACGTTTCACGTTCGCACGCAGCGTACAAGCCGACGTCAGAAATATACCCGATCGCCGCGTGGCTGCATCGAGGTCGAAAAAAACAGCCGCCGCAGGAAATGCCCCTTGGGCCCACCAAACGAAAACGGCCCGGGATCGTCGGCGATCCCGGGCCGCTCGTGCATCTTTACCGACCCGGCCGCAGCCGCGTCAGTTGGTCAGTCAACCAGGCTGCAGGACGCCTCGACGACGGCGCCAATCTTGTCGCCGTTGAGTTCGCCCTTCTTGAAGGCGTGGCTGGCCATCACCTTGCCACCCTTGTAGCAGACGACCGTCAGATCGGCCTCGGGGGCGATTTTGAGGTTGTCGGGGCCATTCTGGGCATCTTCCGGCACCACGAAGGCAACCCGCTCGATGCCGTTGTCCTTGACGAACTTGGCAGCGGCAACCTTCAGACTCTCGGCATCACTGCCGATCATGTTGACGAAGCCAGTCAGCTTGTCGGCCTCATGCTCCTTGAGTTCTTCCTCAAGTTCGTCGATGAGCTTGGCCAACGACTGATCGGCCGTCCGGGCAAAGATCATCACCACGGGCCGGTTGCCCATCTTGCAGCGGTAACAGAGGCTCTTGCCCTCAGCGACACCGTCGTTTGCGTTGCCGGCGACCTTGGTCACCGTGAAGGCACCGACCCGCTCTCCGGGCTGGGGCCCGCTGACCAGGTCGGCCGAGGCCAGGCTGGCCGACAGCACGACAACCAGGCAGGCGAAGAAAGGTCGAAAACTTTTCAGGAACACCATTGAACACTCCTACTCGTTGACAGACGGCCAGCCACCGGGCGACCCCGATCTCGTGCCGTCTCTGACAGGATCACACTCGTGTGCATCCACCCCGCCACGCCGGCGAGATGGCATCCTTTGATGAACAGATCGTATCGCGGGTACGATGCCGGGATCAAATCGGCGCGGTCTGCCGACTGCAATCCGCCCGGTGTACGGCCGTTTTTCTGCGAGGAATATGCCATGTCGACCGCCACCCTGCCTGCCCAGCCCGCTGCCGCCCCCCAGATTCGGCAGACCCAGATCCTCATCGACGGGCAATGGGTGCCCGCCCGCAGCGGGAAAACCTTTGAAACCATCAATCCGGCCACCGAAGAGCCGATTGCCCAGGTGGCCGAGGCCGATGCCGCCGATGTCGAGGCGGCTGTGCGGGCCGCCCGGCGGGCCTTCGACGAGGGCCCCTGGCCCCGGCTCGATGCCCGTGAGCGGGGCCGGATCATGCACCGGCTCTGCGATTTAGTCGAGGCAGAAATTGACGAACTGGCCGCCCTCGAGGCCCTCGACAACGGCAAGCCGGTGAAGGATGCCCGGCACGGTGACATTCCGCTGGCCCTCGACTGCCTGCGGTACTATGCCGGCTGGGCCGACAAGATTCAGGGCAGCACCATCCCGATCAACGGCGACTATCTCTGCTACACCCGCCGTGAGCCGGTTGGCGTAGCCGGCCAGATCATCCCCTGGAACTTTCCGATCCTGATGACGGCCTGGAAGTGGGGTCCAGCCCTCGCCGCCGGCTGCACGATCGTGATGAAGCCGGCCGAGCAGACGCCGCTGACCTGCCTGCGGCTGGCTCGGCTGGCCCAGAAGGCTGGCGTGCCAGACGGCGTGATCAATGTGCTGCCTGGCTTTGGTCCGACCGCCGGCGCGGCAATCGTCAAGCACCCCGGCATCGATAAGGTCGCCTTTACGGGTTCGGGTGAGACCGCCCAAGTCATCATGCGGCAGGCGGCCGATACAATGAAGCGGCTGACACTCGAACTGGGCGGCAAGAGCCCGAACATCGTCTTTGCCGATGC
>RFVE01000385.1 GCA_009922585.1 Planctomycetia bacterium | reverse complement strand
AGCCGGCTTGTGGCTGCGAGCCCGCTTGTGGTTGCGAGCCGGCCTGCGGGATCCAGGCGACGCCCGTCGCCCCGACCCCGGACGCTTCCGCCTCGGCTCCCAAGGCCAGCAAGGTGATCGCGGTCAGCCGGACCGTCATCACTAAGTAGTGTAAACGTTCGGTCGAACGGAAATCCGTTGCCCGACTTCGGCCAGTGAGCTCCGCCCGGGGAAACCCGGGCGGAGTTTTTTATGGACGGCCGTTATCCCGCACCTGCGGTCGCTCGTTCATCACCGCCCGACCGGAGGCGGCCAAGGTCACTCGATCCTTCTTGCTGCCCATCCACCAGCAGCCTTGCCTCCTGTTCAAGCCGCTCGGCCTCGGCCAGAAAATGCCCGATGGTTCCAACCGCTCGCCGATGATCGGCCAGGAGCGGATCGATCAGCTGTGCCTCCGGCAGGCGATCAAGCAAGCGTTTCAGATCGCTATCGAGGCCAATTCGAAGCAACCGGAAGACCAGCCAGCGGAGGACAAACCCCCAGATGAATAGCCAGAGCATCGCTTCCTGAAGGAAACCACCGCCATCCATGGGCCGCCCTTGCCAGAGCCGGCCCCCAAAGAAGGAAAGGCCGGCCCGCGCCAGGATCACCAGCAGGAATCCCGTGAACAACAGTTCGAACATTCCCCGAAAAGCAAGCCGGTCAAGTTGGCGCCGCCGCTGCCCAACAATCTTTTCAAGGCCGCCAGCCAGCCAGTTACTCGCACCGACAAGCAGTTCATCCGACTGGGTGGCTGAAACCTGCTGACCGGCTCGCGATGGACCGATCAGCGGTGGAACAACTCCAGCCTGCTCCGCCAACCCAGAAAGCACACTTCGAGACTGTTCGATTTCACCGGCTGTCAGCCCCAGCTCAGCCAGCCCCTGCCCGTTCCCGCCGGTTGGAGGAGGAGTTCCCGGCAATGCTCCGACCAACAGCCTGCCTGCCAGCCCGGGACGCCCACGCATGCTGTACCAGAAGGCCCGAATGGCCGAGACGGCATGCAGGAATGTGGCGAACAGTCCGCCCTGCCAGTCAGCTACGACTTCGTCATCGATCAGCGTCTGCCAGCCACGGCGGCTCTGCTGAAGTTCCACGGCAATTCCCTCAGCCAGCAGCCCCTCGAGCCGCGTCCGTTCTGCCGCAAGCCCCGCTTCCAGCCGCGCAACTGCCGGACGGGTAGTCCGGAGCCGATCAGCCGAACGTTCCAGAAACCAGCCCATGAGGTCAAAGGCTCCCGTCCGACGAACCCTTTTTGCCGCCCGCCCCACCAACTCGCTGTCAATCGCCGCTGTCAGTTCAAGAAAGGCTGGCTCCGCAGCCGCACCCACAGCTGCCCGAGCGGCTGCTTCGGCGGCATCCAGCCGGAAAATCCGCGGCACTTCAAACCCCTGCGTCTGCAACTCACGTCGCCAGTCTTCTCTGATATCGGGATCCCGGGACGCATGTGTCTGCACGAACAGGAGCGGTCGCCCCGGGGCAAAGGCTGCCAGTTCACGTGCGATCAGCCACGAACGATATTTCTGCGCGGTACCGACCAGCAGCAGCACATCACATTGCGGCAGGACCATTTCCAGCCGGTCACGGTTGTGGTTGGCAACGGCTTCCCGACCATCTCCTGCTTCTCCAGGAACTGCCAGGGCCTGAGTATCGGGATCGGGACAGTCGATCAGCACAATGCCGCCAACCGCCGCAGCGTCCGAACGCACCAGACGACCACCAAAGTCCTCGAGCGACAGCCAGCTGATGTCAACACCTGGACCGGCGACAACGACAGGCTGCCGCGTGGTCGGTCGGGCGACGTCACCTGCTTCGGTCACCTCGCGACCAGCCAGGGCATTGACAAGCGTGCTTTTCCCAACACCGGTCCCACCAACGACCCCGACAACAAGCACCCTTGCCAGTTCCCGCCGCATGCGTTC
>RFVE01000384.1 GCA_009922585.1 Planctomycetia bacterium | reverse complement strand
TTCAGTGTTCATTGAGCTTCGCGATTCTGTCCAGCCCTCTTGCAGCCCCGCCGTCATCAAACAGGCAAAGCGGTCTCCCACAACCAATGTCCTCTCATCCAAGATTTTACTATGGTAAGAAGCGGTTGTGGCGGTTTGTGATTTCGTCAGATTGAGAGGAATGAGGTCTGGGCATGCCAGGATGTTCACGCCGAGGTCTGCTGTTTGCATCCGGTGCGGCTGCCGCAGTCGCTGCCAGAGTGGGGCAAGCCTCTGAGAATCCACAAGCCTTATCGGTTGCCGCCGACTTTTCCCTTCGCAACAGCGGCATTCGCCACTCTGTGATGGGCTGGTGCTTCAAGCCGATGGATGCCGTGACGCTCGCTCGACATGCTCGGTCGATCGGCCTGACCGGAATCGAGGGTATCAGCCGGCAGGATTATCCGGCGGTCAAGAAGCTGGGCCTTGAGATTTCTCTTGTCGGGAGCCACAGCTTTGCCAGGGGGCCCTGCAATCCTGCGTACCGGGACGAGACTGAAGCCAAGCTCCGCGATGCGATCGAGGTTGCCGCTGCCGTTGGTTCCCGCAAGGTGATTACCTTCACCGGCATGCAGTTTGAGGGGATGGATCCGGAGCAGGCTGCTGATGACTGCGTGGCAACCTGGAAGCGAGTGTTGCCGTTGGCGGAGCGGCAGGGAATCACACTGGTGCTTGAACACCTCAACTCCCGCGATGCGACGCATCCGATGAAGGGCCATCCCGGCTACTTTGGTGACGATGTCGATTTCTGTGCCGACCTCATTCGGCGGGTCGGCTCGGACCACTTCAAACTGCTCTTTGATATCTATCACGTCTCGATCATGAACGGCGACATCATCCGTCGGCTTGATCAGTACCGCGACCTGATTGGCCACATCCACACTGCCGGCAACCCCGGCCGTGGGGAACTGGATGACACGCAGGAGATTCACTATCCGGCAGTCATGCGAGCCTTAGTCGCAGGCGGGTATCACGATTTCGTTGCCCACGAGTTCATCCCGACATGGGATGATCCGATCCTCGCGTTGCGGCAGGCGGCGATGGTCTGTGATGTCTGACCAAAGCCGGAGGGGCTGTCGCTATGGGAGCGTCGCTGCCGAGCCAGTCGATTCGGGCAATGGCACCTGAGTTGGATGCCGGAGATAAGCGATCAGGTTGCGAAGCTGCTGCTCGCTGAGTTGGTCAAGCAGCCCGTCTGGCATCGGTGAGCGGTCGGTCAGCGTGACCTCTTCAATGTCTGCAACTGGCAAGGAGATCAGTTCCTGAGGGGTTCGCAGGCTGAGAGTTTGGGCGTCGCGGTTCATCACGACACCTGAGAGGACCCGGCCATCGGTCAACGCGACCACTGACAGTCGCCAATTCCGATTGACGACTGCGCTGGGGTCAATCATGTTCTCCAAAAGATAGCCGAGATCATGTCGGCCTGAGCCGGTCAGGTCGGGGCCGAGGTCTCCGCCGCTGCCATAAAGCCGATGACAGTTGCTGCAGCTTTTCTGGAATAACAGACGGCCAGCTGAGAGACTGGCCTGTTGGCTTTCCGCAGCATTCAGAAGCTGAGTGAGTTTTGCGATCTGCTGCCGCTTTTCTGCTGGGCTTTCGCGGATCTGTCCCCAGGCTGCTGCCAGTCGCTGTGAGAGTTCGGGGTCGCCAAGGGTGTGGATTTGCTGCACGCTGGTCGCCGAGAGATCAGCTGGCTTGAGTTGCCCGGTCTCGATTGCCTTGACGAGCGTTGCCGCAAATGTCACGCGGGAGACAAGGGCGGCGAGGATTGCCTCCCGTGCCGCACCACGGGCTCGCCGGCTGGCATTGACGAGCAGCTGGGCTGCTGCCGGGTCGTCGAAAAGCGCCAGGCCCCGAGCCGCTGTTGCTTGGACATCCCGATCGTTGATCAGTTGCTCGCAGGTGTTTCGGAGGTCAGCCGGTT
>RFVE01000383.1 GCA_009922585.1 Planctomycetia bacterium | reverse complement strand
ACGCCCACATCCTCAAGCAGCCGCGAACTGCCCAGGCAGATCCGTCGGCCGCCCACCGTGCCGACGGTCCCCGCCCCCACAACCGCGGCAAACGCTTCACAGGCAGCCGACGGCAGCTTCCGTTCAGCGGCGGCCGTGACCACCGCGTGGGCCAGTGGATGTTCGCTGGCCAATTCAACGGCTGCGGCGGCTGCCAGCAGGTCGTCAACCGCGTGACCGGGCAATGACTGGCAGTCGGTCAGTACCGGGCGACCAACGGTGAGCGTGCCGGTCTTGTCGAAGGCAAGCAGATTAATGCGACCGAGGGTTTCCAGAGCGGTGGCGTCCTTGAACAGCACCCCTTCGCGGGCGGCACGTCCGACACCGACAACGATCGACATCGGCGTTGCCAGCCCCAGCGCACAGGGGCAGGCGACCACCAGAACGGCGATGCTGTTGATCAGTGCAAAGGCCAAGGACGGTGACGGCCCCCAGACCAGCCAGGCGACGAAGGTCACCGTGGCGATTCCCAGCACCACCGGCACGAAGACTGCCGCCACCGAATCGGCCAGCCGTTGAATCGGCGGCCGGCTGCGCTGGGCAGCCGCCACGAGGGCAACAATCCGGGCCAGCACGGTGTCGCCACCAACCTGCTCGGCTAGCATGACGAAGCTACCGCTGCCGCTGTTGATGGTGCCGCCGGTGACGGCGTCGCCGGGCTGCTTGACAACCGGTACCGGCTCGCCGGTCAGCAGCGACTGATCGATGCTGCTGCCACCCTCCAGCACTCGGCCGTCAACCGGTAGCCGGTCGCCGGGCCGCACCCGGAGCCGGTCGCCCGGTTCTACCTGGCTGATCGGCACATCGTGTTCTCCGTCGGCAGTGAGCAGCCGGGCAGTCTCGGGGGCCAGCGCCAGCAGTTCGCCAATCGCTGCACCGGTCTGCTGTCGGGCCCGCAGTTCCAATACCTGGCCGGCTAGCACCAGGCCACCACCGCCACGAAGCTCGAGCCAAAGGCTGCTGCCACCCCAATGCCGATCAGCGTGAACATGTTCAACCGACCGGTCACAATGCTCCGCCAGCCGCGGGCCAGCAGCGGCCAGCCGCAGCCGAACACAGTGGGAGCGGCAAGTACCAGCTGCAGCCACTGCGACATCCGTGGTGACAGCCAGCGGTCCAGCGACAGCCCAACCATCGGCCCCATGGCAAGGGCCAGCAGCGGGATCGCGAGAACCGCACCACCGACTGCCCTCCGGGTCATGTCGATAAGCTCAGGGTCGGCAGTCGGACGGACGACTGGTGTCAGTGGCTCCAGGGCCATGCCGCAGTGCGGGCAGGCGGCCGGCACCGGTGAATGCACCCCCGGACACATCGGGCAGCCGTAGCCACCGTCGGCAGCAGAATCGGCCAGCCGATCAAATGGCGGAGAGTGGGAAGAACAGCAAGATGCGGGCATCGGTCGTCTGCCGTGGCGGCAAAAAGTTCAAGCGAACCTCTTTGCAACTCTACGGTGTGCCTGCTGCCGATGCACCACCCCGGGCCCGCTTGAAGGGGTCGATGGTGCTGCCCGAGGGGCCAGGGGGTGGGGCATTGTCTGGCCGGGTGAAGGGAAGCAGTTTGGGCCAGCTGAGGTCCATGCCCGGCCAGGTAGCCTCCGGCTCGGAGGTGGTTGGTGCGGGTGGCGGGGCCTTCGGTCCAGCTGCGGACATGGCGGGGGCTTGCCGCAGCAGGTCGTCGGGACGCGGAAAGCCACCGGTTGCTGTGGCGGCAGGACGGACACTGGCCCCGCTGGCGCCCCGGCTCAGTGGGCGAATGGCAACGGCATCGATGCGGGCTTCCCCAAGACCAGTCAGGGCAAAGGTCACTGTGAGCGGCGGTGACTCCTCAGGAGAGTCTGCCTCCATGTCGGCTGGGGGCACGATCCGGTAGAGCACTAGCCGCCGCCAGCTGTCGGTCTTGTTGACCCGCTC
>RFVE01000382.1 GCA_009922585.1 Planctomycetia bacterium | reverse complement strand
CGGGCAATTACTGTCCACCCTGCCGGCCTTTCCATGCCTGCCCGACCGCTGCTTGTTCTACTCGTCTGTCTGCTTCCCGCATTCCTGCTGACTGCGGGCCTGCAACCGGTGGCTGCTGCGGAGGTTGCGCCGGTGCTGTTCCGGGGCGAGGAGGCGGTTGGCGATGAGGGGGATATCGAACTGCCGGGCGGCGTCGACAGCTCCAAGTCGGTGCTGCGGCCGACGCCCGCAGTACCTGAGCCGGCCGCAACTGTCATCGACGAGGGCAACCAGCCGGTCATGCTGGTGCCGGAGACCAGACAGCAGGAGGTCAGTCCGGAGGAACTCCAGCGGCGGATTGACGAGGCGGTCGAACGGGAAGTGACCAGGCGGCTGGCCGGGATTCCGCGGCCGATGTACATCCCGGCGACCGACATCGCCCCGCCCAAGGGCCTGCTGCACTCGACGGCTACCTTCAGTTTCGCTGGCTCGAACTGGCCCGCGGGGTCACCGAGTGGACCGACTCCGCCGGCACCACCCTTCCCGTCCGCAATGAAAACGACTTCAACATCAACCGCTTCTTGCTGGGCTTCAGCGGGTTCGTCGGTGGCGAGCAGGTGGCCTACAACTTTTCACTTTTCGGCACCACCAACGCGGGGCTCTTCGTCAACGTGGTGCCGGTTGGGCTGCTTGCGTTGCGATTCAGCGAGGACGTGCTGATTGGAGGTGGGGTGACCCAGGTGCCGGGCACCCGCGAGTGGCTGATCTCCTCCCGCTGGCCGATGGGCGTTGATCGCAGCATGGCGAACACTTTCTTCCGGCCGAGCTATAGCCCCGGTTTTATGTCAATTGGCGCATTGTTTGACAAACTGCTGCACTACCATGCCGGTGTCTACAACGGCATCGACGGTGGCGAGGCCGGCCTGTTCCGTTCGGGCACGGCCATGGCGTGGAGTGGCAACATCTGGCTTGAGCCACTCGGCCCCTATGGCCACGGCTATTCCGACATGGAGCACCACGACAACCTGGTGCTGCGGGTCGGCACCTCCGGCACCTATGCCCGAACGCCGGCGACCATTCTCGACCCGGGGGTCTTTGGGGGCTACCAGAACCCGGAAAATACCGTGCTGCGACTCTCGGACGGCACTCCAATCGGCGAGAAGGGTGCGCTCGGGGCAGGCACTCGCGTGAAGCAGCTCAAGTATCGTCTGGCCACCGTCGATGCCGGCTTCAAGTATCGGGGCTTCAGCGGTTTTCTGGAGTATTACTGGCGGTTTCTCAACGATTTTGTCGGTGACGGACCGTTTGATCGCCAGAGCTTATTTGATCAGGGCGGCAGCGCCTTTCTCGGCTATTGCCTCGTCCCGCGAACCTGGGAGGTCTATGGCCGCACGAGCGCCCTCACCGGCCAGTACGGGACGGCTCAGGAGTATGGCGGGGGACTCAACTGGTATCTCAACAAGACCCGCCAGAACAGGTTCACGATCGAGGGGCTTTACATCAACCGGTCACCGGCGCTGAACTTCATCTACCCGTACCGCGCCGGCTTTACCGGTGCCGCGATCCAGACGCAGTACATGGTGGTTTTCTAGTTTCACGCCTGCAGGGCCATCCATGGCTGTTTTTGCTGGGGTCAGACTGGCGAACGCCAAGGGTTCACCAGCCTGACTGTCCTCGCATCCTGCTCGGTGTCGCCGGGTGGTGACCCCATCCATGGCCCCCGCAGGCTTGGGCCCCAGGTCACGAAGCCAAGGCCCCTTATCCGCAGCCACGCAGGGCCAACATGATCGTCACAACATTTGCATGAGCGTTTAATAAAGACAGCCCCTTGCCGCAATGATTCAAGACAGTCACTGGAGGGCGCACGATCTTTCTTAGGAGATAATTACTCGTGGATTGTGACGGAGGATCTCAATCTGTTGTCGTGATAAGTCATTCAAATAGCTTGGAATTTCAAGCCGTCCAAGTTC
>RFVE01000381.1 GCA_009922585.1 Planctomycetia bacterium | reverse complement strand
ACGCGAGCCGAGGGAATGCGTGGCTGGGTTCAAAAAACGCAGCTTCCCTCAGCTTGCGCTTCGGGCTTCAAGGTATGGGCTTTTTTTCACGGGTACGGGGGAAGCCTCGCCATCAAACCTTGTGACAGGACGGAGAGACGCCTGGGTGCCCATTCGAGTGCTCGGCAACTTGTGCGCGGCCAAGCATTGCCATGGAAGGCTTTTCCACGGACAGCGAGAGCTAACCCTGGATTGCTTGGGGCCAGTCACACCCTATCGGCAAACGACTTAGCCGGGTTCCTTGCCGCGGTCTCCAAGCCCCGTCTCCAGCAGGTGCTGCCGCAGGATCCGCTCCATCTCGGCTACCGTCTCAAGCTTATGGTGAATTTTGGTGTGGCTGGCCCGCACGTCGAGTTCACTCACCACGCCGGGATAGCGGGCGCTCGACTCGGGGACCACACAGTCCGTCCGCTCACCGGTGACCGAGTGATGCACGACGCCAACGACTGAGTGCAGCGAAATCCAGCAAGGCGGGTGCAGATCATAAATCGTCTGCAGCAGCGTGGAACTTGGCTCGAGCAGCTGCACCGTTGTCGGCAGGTTCTGCTCAAACTCCGGCCGGATTGCGCCGGGGTTGGCCGCCACCAGCATCCGGTGGATGGCCGTGATCTCCGGTGGCCGGCGGACGGTGAGGGAAGCGAACTTGCCCACGCCCCGCGAGGCAATCGATGACCCCTGGTGCGGCGTCGCCATAAAGACTACCCGCTTCACAAATGGAGCCGGCTGGAAAAAGAGCGCCGGCTTGATCGTCTGCCGCACCTGCGTGGGCATCCGTACCTGCTCAAACGGCACTGCCGAAATCGCATTCCAGAGCCGATTCCCTGAGGCAACCACCTGGAGTTTCGCATGCAGCCCCCCCATGCTGTGGCCGATGAGCACAAGATTCTGCAGGCAGGGGTCGGTGCCGTCAGGGTCGAGCTCCTTGACCACGCGGGCCAGACTCTGGCGGAGCACCGCCGAGGCGGGTAGGAACGAGGCCCCGGTCGGATAGTGGTAGACCCAGGGCTCGTAATACCGCTGGAACAGCGGACAGGCCCGCAGGTCATTGATCATGTCGAACCAGGTGCCCTCGTCACTGGCCAGCCCGTGGATAAAGACCACGGGAATACGGCCCTTCACATGGGGCTGCAGAAACTCCAGTCGCGGCTCGGTGTCGGCCCCGCCGAAGGGCTGAAGAAATCCTTCAAGACCCGACTTCGGCATTCCCGCCAGCATGTCGAGCAGTGGGGTCGTGAAGTCGGCCGCCAGTGGCGGGTGGGCCCGACCGATGTGGACCCCCGCCACCTCGGCCGGATCGACCAGGTCGAGTACCGCCGGGGCCGGGTCGCGATAGAGTGGTCCGGCCAGCTTGTGCAGTGGCTTCTCACCACCAGGCAGCCGAAACCGCAGCACGGCCGTGGCCGCAATCGACCGCCGCGGCGGATCAAAGTCGCCCTCAAGGGTGCCAGGCTGCCCGGGCTTGAGGCGTACTGTCACTGGCCAGCCGAAGCCGGCGCGATAGTGCCGCCGAGTTATGCGGCTGTCTTCAGGTGGCAGATGGGGCTCGATGCTCTCAATCTCGCAGCTGACTGCCGGCAGCCCGCGGATGATCACCGGCACTTGGATCGGCTTGTATCGTGAACCGACCCAGAGACCATCAGGCTGCAGCCGCCCCTGTTCGCGGGCAACCTGCAACAGCCCAGCCAGGGCGTCGCCGTAGGCGTTCGTCGCCTCTTCAATCACACCGGGCGATTCGGGCGCCGACCAGATAGCGTTCCAAGCGGCCTCGGTCGCGGCGTAGTAGGCCTCGACCGTGAGGTGCTCACAGTCCTTCCGCATCCGGCAGGCGGCCTTGGCATAGTCATGGCTGTCACCGAGAAAACCGGCGGCGGCCGCACAGCGGTCCTGCTGCGACTCCGCCGGCAGCCGGAC
>RFVE01000039.1 GCA_009922585.1 Planctomycetia bacterium | reverse complement strand
TCGGAAAAATTTTTCCGAAGATCGTCCGCAGGGCGAACTCGATGCGCCCCCGATGACCGGGTCCACCGATCCGGATCGGACCTTCCCGCTCAAGCAAGATCCGGTTCCCGGCCAGTACCGGCCTGTAACTGACCCGGCCAATCACGTCGTACCAGTCGCGGCGGCCACTCTCCAGAGCATCGATCGCCACCTGAATCTCGACCAGGCCATCGGCAAACTCGACCCGTATGGGATCGACCGCCTCAAAAGTCTCCTGCACCCGCACAAACAGTTCCTCCAGTGAAAGCTGTTGTCCACCGACGCCAAGCTGGTTGAAAGCGTTATTGAAAGTTGACTGGTGGACCTGAATTCCCAAAAGGCTGTTTTCAGGCTCCCTTGGACGCGGTGTATGGGCGGCGAGTTGGGCATCGGCATGCAGCCGTAGCCGGAGGATCGCCTGTTCCTCGGTTGTCTCCATGAACGTTGCCGGGTTCAGGCCAAGCTGTACCAAAGGGTTCCAAACCTTGGCTTCTGTTTGTTCCGTCAGCTCAGCAAATTTGCGTTCTGATTCCTCATCAGTCTGCCGACACGACTGCCAAATAATTTTCTGGGCCACTTCCCGATTGGCCGCCGGCAGATTTTCGGCATGCTGGTTACGGGCCAGCGTCCGTAACAGCGACCCCATCAGGGGCACCGAGTCGAAGCTGGTGGAGACATTCGTCAGGCGGGCCCGATTAGAGGCTGACGCAGTCGCCGGGCCGACTACCAGGCCCTGCTGACAAATTTTGACCGGCTTCTGCACGGTGAATTGCCCCGCCCCCCGTGAGGCCATTGAGATTGGCCCCGTGTCGGTGATGGCATAAGTCGAGATATCGCCAGCGACAACAAGATCAAAGCAGATCTCATCGGGGTCAGGCGTGAGTCTGATCGAAGTCGTCTGCTCGACGACTCGTTGGCCTCGAACCGGCCGCCCCAGCACAGTTTCACGAACCGACTCGGTGCGACTGGTGGTCTCGGGCATCAAAAGCGTGAGAAAATCCTCCCGCAGTGACACCCGCAAGTTGGGTGCCAGATAGTGGTTGGTGATGGCGAGGGCGATGTCTTCATTCTTCGGAGCAGCGACGATGGCTACTTCCCTGAGGGCCTGTTGCACTTCAGCGGCCGGGGCTGAACGAGGGCTTTCCTCGAATCGTTCGACAGCCGCGAGCAGATCGACCAACTCGGCGGTCGCCTGTTCGACCTCAGCGCCCGCCGCTTGACGGCAAAAGCCACTCGCCGCAGTTCACTCGCATGATCGGTATCTTCAAGTCGATCTGCGATCGCCATCCCGGCTGGCACGCATGATGCAAGCTTGGTCACCGCGTCGACCGCCGCTGGCATGTGCGGCCCAGCCGTCTCAAGCACGCCGTTTACTGCCGCAGTCGTACTATCAGACCATTCTCGAACCCCCTGATAGACCGCTGGCCGCGGAGAGGCCTCCGCGGCCAGTGTGGCAAGTTGACGTAGCAGTTCGGTGGGAGGCGGCCAGGCTGTCTGTGGCGTGGCGGACTGAGGAAGCGAAGCACGGTCGCTCCTTTCACGCTGACCAAGTCGATCCCGCAGCCTTTCCGCTGGACGCAATCGGTCCAGCAGCCGCCGGACTGGTGGTTCATCGGGCGGATCGGCTGCAGCTGGTAAAGCTTCCGTGACCGGTGGCTCTGGAGCAGGCGGTGGTGGTGGGGCGGTTTCAGGATCGGCTTTGAGGCCATCCGTATTGTGAGATAGCCGGCGGACAATTCGCTGCCGTGGGGTCTCGGTCACCACCGGCTTTCGGGGCACGGTACTGGCGACCGCCTCAGCCCAATCCTCACCGCTGGGATCAACCCAGGCGGCTCTACCACTGCCCGCTCCCTTTGCTGCTGGCACCGCCACCGGCACAGAATCCTGAGGAGGCTTTCCTATCGCCTGAAGTTGTAGCGGGGGTGCAGGCGCCGTGGCCGTCTGGGGTCGGGCGTGACGAGGCTCCAACCGTAATGGCCCCTCCTCCTCCCAGCGGGCAGGGCGGCGAATAGCTTCGGCAGACGGGCTTTGGAGCCGGCTCGCCGAGCATCCTGGTCAACAAACTTTCCACGGGCTGCTGCTCAACTCGCTCTAGAGCGGCTGCGGCTGATCGCAGTCCTCGAGCAGTGCCCTCCGATCGGCTGACAGGCTTTACCGGTTGTGAAGGCTGATCTGCATCAGGCCCCTTCGGCTTGGCCGCTACCGCATCTGCCACTGTCGCCCCAGCCGATGTTTGCTCGTGAGGACGAGCGTGCGCTGCAGCGTGAACCTTGTCTGACACCCCTGTAGGCTGCGTCCTGGACACCAACGCTCGCAGCGAGTCCGGCGATGCAACCTCTGTCTCACGGGAAACGTGCCCTTGTGTCGACACCGCCACGGTAGTGTTCGGCGTTGACGGTTCATTCGTTGGGTTCAGTCCAGTTTCTTCCGCCTCCGGCTGATGCTCGGAGCCAGGAAGCTCTTTTTCAATCACCTGTTTCTTGACAACCGTCGGTTCCGTGACGTCGGGAGTTGGACTGAGGGTTTTCAACCCAGGCAGTGTCTCATCAGGAACAACTTCCTGTTGCCCGTGGGCCTCAGGTTCGGCCTGCATCTCTGCAGCCTGCCTGCGGAAGGCAGTGACGGCCACTTCACCAGGCCCAGAGCGCTGGGCAAGCTGTTCAAGTGATGCCAACTCTTGGTGGTCCAATTTCATCGGGCTCGGCTGCTGTGGGAGTGCCGAAAGTGGCAGCAGTGGCTCCAGTCCACCCGCAGGCACGGGCAGCCCAGCCACCATGTTGGCTTGTTCCTCTCGATGCGCTGCCGGCGTCGACGGCATTGACCATACTGGCACGAAGGCAGGCTGGTCAGCAGTTTTACCGGCCAAGAATTGTTCGGGAGGAGGATCCGCCGGACGGCTCACCACCGGGGATTGCCCCTGACTGAAGTGACGCAACTGGCTGATCAGGAGAGGGTAAAACTGTCGGCCGCCACCAAGACTTTGACTCCCCCAGCATGCCAGTAGCAGCGCCGGCCGATTCATCCGCGAAGCCAAAGTAGGGATAGTCCGCCTTGGACAACTCCTGCGGACCATGCACGATGGCCGTCGCCAGCAGCCCGGCGACAAATGATGTCGCAACAATGCCGACTACGTACTTCTGCGACATTCCGGTCATTCCTTGGCTCATCCAAATCAACCTGTGACAGATCCGCACCGGTTTCAGGCCTCACGGACCTGCTCAGCCGGCAGCAGAACCTCACGAAGAATTGGATCGACAGAAACGATCGGAAAAATGATCCGTTCGCGAAAAACCTGCAAAGCTTGACATCGAGAGATGCCAATTCTTGCCGTCGACGGCAAACAGGGGAACTTGGGGGGTCAGCGGCGGGATGCTGCCCGCTCCAGCCGGGCTGACCACGCGTCAATCAAAATCCCGCAGCGGAGCCTCCTTCCCTGCCGCCTCGACCACCGCAAGCGTTTCACGGGAAAGTTCAACACCTGGCAGGGGTTGGCGCTCAAGCAGCCCGATCAGGTGTTGCCGAAATGTCGCTACTTCGTCACTAAGCAGCAGTCGGGCCCGCTGAAGACTGCCGTCTGCAGCTGCCGCTGCGGCGGCAAGCTCAGCAGGGCTGGATGTATTTCCCTCTGTCTGCGATTCACGGCTAAGGACATGCTCAATCGTAGCGGCCGACAGCGGGCCGAACCGTATGGTCTGGCAACGAGACCGAATGGTGGGCAGCTGTCGTTGCAGGGACGTGCCGACCAGGATAATCACGGCACCCGGCGGTGGCTCTTCGAGCGTTTTGAGCAGACAGTTGGCCGCTTCCTCGGAGAGGTGATCGGCATCGAGCAGAATGGCAATCTTGCGGTGGGCAATCGCCGGCCGCAGCAGCAGCCGCCAACAGAGTCCTTCTCGCAGCCGCTGATCGGGGCTGCCGATGAGCAACTCCAGAGGGATGGTTGCCCGATCAATGGGCTTTTCCACCAAATCGATGTCAGGGTGGGTGCCGGCAAGTGCCTGGATGCAGGAGCGACAGCTGCGGCAAGCGACGAGGTCAGCAGTCGGCCGCTCGCAGACCAATGCCAATGCCAAACTGCGAGCAAAGGTTCCCTTCCCGACCCCGGGTGGGCCAACAAAGAGATAACTTCCCGCAACCCGACCGGCTACCTCGGCGGCAGCAAATCGGGCAGCGATTGCGTCATGTCCCTCGATGTCCTGCCAGGCCATTACCGTGCGTCCTATCAGTCTGCTTCAGTCTTCTCATTGTCTCCACCAGCAGTCAGCCGTCCACGCCCGGCCCAGCCAGCTCTGGAAAAGCGGCTTGAATGGCCACCACAATCTGCTGGCTGACAGTGGCCTGATCGGCGGTGGCGTCGATAACCACGGCCCCGTCCCGATCAGCCTCACAGCGATAGCCCTCCTGCAGCCGCTGCCGATAGTCCCGGCCCCTGGCTTCCAGCCGATCAAGTGGCCGATTGAGCCGGCGGGCGACTGTGTCAAGATCGACGTCAAGTAGCAGCGTCAGGTCGGGCTGCAGGCCACCAGTGGCCAGGTCACCGACGACCCGAACCTGATTCGGATCGAGACCACCGGCATACCCCTGATAGACGATGTTGCTCATCAGAAAGCGATCAGAGACCACCCAGCTTCCAGCCTCAAGCGCCGGGACGATGACCTCGCGAACCAGCTGGGACCGAGCTGCCATATAGAGGAACATCTCAGCTTCAGCAGTCATCTGTAGGTCGTGCCGGTGCAGCAGGATTTCACGAATCGCATCCCCCACCGATGTTGAGCCGGGGTCGCGACAGCTGATGACCCGGTGACCACGGTCAGTCAACCAGCCAGCAACCACGGCCATCTGCGAGGACTTTCCTGATCCGTCCATGCCTTCAAGTACGATCAGCTTACCCCGGCTCATAATCGCCCTCCGATCAGGCTGCGGAGTCCAAGCGGATCAGTCGGATCAAGCCCGACAACCTGCTGACAGACCTGCCCGGCCATCCCCCGCCGGCCCAGGTCGAGCAGACAGTGCACAAGTCCCTTGGCAGCCTCGTGGAACGGGCGATTGCCCGCCAGCCGATACGGCAACGGCCCCGAACTGCCAGCCGCCGCGAGGGCCCGGGTGCAGAGTTCGACGGCCCGCCCAAAATGGCCACGGGCAAGCCTGGGGTCGCCAGCCTCCAGAGCCAGCAGTCCCAGCTGCACGTGGGCCTCGAGGAAATCGGGACACTCCGAGAGCAGCCAAACGAGTTCCTCGTGGGCAATTTCGGTTTCTCCCCCCGCGATCATAGCTTCGACCTCACTGATATCATCAAGCCGCTCCCGGCCACACCGTGGCTGCTGAATCTCCCAACAGGGGCCGTCAGGCAGATCGTGGCAGATCAGCCTCAAGCTGTCACGGCGGCGTGGCTTCGGCATAGACGGATGCACCTGCGAACGAAAGGGGAGTGGCCACCAGCGGCCCACTTTTCCATGCTGGTTGGAACCGACACTGGACAGGATTGCAAGTGGTATCAGACACCAACAGGACCAACCGGCCTCAGCCGCGGCAGAAAGCCTTCGGCGAGCTACCTTGGAACGCCGCCGCGATCACCAGACCGCTGTTGGCCTGGTACCGTCGGGCGGGTCGTGACCTGCCCTGGCGACGGTCACGTGACCCATACCGCATCTGGATAAGTGAGGTCATGCTGCAGCAGACCCAGGTTGAACGGGTCCGAGATTATTTCCAAAGATTTCTTGCGCGGTTTCCCACCGTCGACGATTTAGCCGCTGCCCCCGAACCAGACGTGCTCAGGGCCTGGGAAGGCCTCGGCTACTACCGTCGGGCCCGCCAACTGCACGCTGCCGCCGGCCAATTGGTCAGCCGGCACGGGGGCATCTTTCCACATACTGCCGACGAACTGCGGCAGCTTCCGGGAATTGGCCGCTACACCGCTGCGGCGATCGCCTCGATTGCCTTCAATCAGCCTGAGCCAATCATCGAGGCCAACTCGCGGCGGGTGCTTGCCCGGCTGGCTGGCTACGACCAGCCACTAGCCCGACCTCGAGACGAAGAACCGCTTTGGCAACTCGCGGCCGCCGTCCTTCCTCAACGGTCAGCCGGCCGATTCAATCAAGCCCTCATGGATTTCGGGGCCATCATCTGTACCGCCGCCCAGCCGCAGTGCAGTGCCTGCCCCCTGGCCGGTGTCTGCGTTGCCAAGCAGCAGCAACGGGTCACCGAGATTCCTCACCTACCGGCCCCACGAACGATTCGCCGACTGCGGGAGACGGCATTCATCCTGCGGCAACGCGGCCGGCTGCTGGTGGAACGACGGCAGCCAGGAGAATGGTGGGAGGGACTCTGGGACTTTCCACGGAAGCTGCCGACCGGTATCAAAATCGCCGGACCTCGTCACCAGGTCGGTGAAGTCAGCTACACGGTCACCCATCATCAAGTCAGTTGCCGCGTCACCCTCAGCGAGGTCAGCGCGCGACCACGGGCAACACGGCATCAGCGTTGGGTGCGGCCGAACGACTTGGCCACACTCGCAATGACCGCCCCCGGCCGCCGCATTGCCCGGTTGGTTACTCCACGGTAACGCTCTTGGCGAGATTCCGTGGCTTGTCGACGTCACAGCCACGGAAGCAGGCAATGTGATAGGCAAGCAACTGAAGCGGAATCGAGGCGACAATCGGGTTGAGAAAATCAGGGCAGGCCGGCAATTCGATCACCTCATCTGCAAGTTCACTGACCCGGTCATCGCCTTTGCTGACGACAGCAATGACCGGTCCCTTGCGGGCCTTGATTTCTTCGAGGTTGAGAATCACCTTCTCGTAGACGCCATCCTTCGGAATGAGAAACACCGTCGGCGTGAGCGGATCGACTAGCGCAATCGGGCCGTGTTTCATCTCTGCCGCCGGATAGCCTTCGGCGTGAATGTAGCTGATCTCCTTGAGCTTCAGTGCACCTTCAAGGGCCAGCGGGAAGTTGTACTGCCGACCCAAATAGAGAAACGTGCCGGCATTCCGGTAGCGTTCAGCAATCCCGCGGACCACCGGCTCGACCGTCAGCGACTCGCTCACAAGGTCGGGCAGCTTTTCCAGAGCCTCGATATAGGCAAGCCCCTGCTCCAGACTCATGTGACGCAGCCGCCCAAAATAGAGTGCAAGCAAGGCCATCACAACGCACTGACTGGTGAAAGCTTTGGTACTGGCCACCCCGATTTCAGGACCAGCATGCAGGTAGATGCCGCCGTCAGCCTCGCTGGCGATCGTGCTACCGACCGTGTTGCAGATCGCCAGCGTCGGATGCCCCTTCCGCTTCATCTCGCGGAGGGCCGCCAGCGTGTCTGCCGTCTCGCCCGACTGCGTTAGGGCAAACAGCAGCGTGTTTTTGCTGATCGGCGGGTTGCGGTACCGCAGTTCACTGGCGTACTCAACCTCGACGGGTAGGCGGGCAAATTCCTCGATCAGATACTCGCCCACCATCGCGGCATGCCAGCTGGTGCCGCAGCCGGTCAGCACCACTCGGTTGATCGCCTGCAACTGGGATGGCGTCAGGTTCAGACCACCAAAGACCGCTGTGGCATTGTCATGATCGAGCCGCCCCCGCATGGCAGCGCGGATTGTCTCGGGCTGCTCGTAAATTTCTTTGAGCATGAAATGGGCGTAATCGCCCCGGCCCACATCATTGGCGGCCAGCTCCAGTGATTGCACAGCCGGCTCAATGCGGCCGGTATCACGGTGCACAACACGGACCTGTTGCCGGGTGATAGCCGCCACCTCATGGTCAGCCAGATAGACGATGCGGTTGGTGTGACCGGCTAGTGGACTGGCATCGCTGGCGATGAGGTACTCGCCATCGCCGACGCCGATTACCAACGGGCTGCCCAGCCTCGCAGCCACCAGCAGGTCGGGCTTGTGACGGAACAGCACCAACAGACCGTAGGTACCTCGCAGCTGACTGACTGCCTGTCGAACAGCGGCAACACAGGGCGAGTCATCAATGTCATCAGTGACCCGTGGGCCCTCAGCCATAATCTGCTTGAGGCAGCTGTCGATCAGGTGGGCGATCACCTCCGAGTCGGTCTCTGACTGAAAGACGTATCCCTCGACCTCAAGCCGGGCCTTCAGGTTGCGGAAATTCTCAACGACACCGTTGTGCACGATGGCGACAGACTGCCCCTGACCGTTGGCACAGCCGCCACCGAGATGGGGATGGGCGTTGCCGTCGGTCGGCGCCCCATGAGTGGCCCAGCGGGTATGCCCGATCCCGATCGAACTGTCGGGCAGCCCATTGGCCAACGCCGCTTCCAGCCGGTCGAGCCGGCCAGCGGCCTTCTGCACCGACACCTCGGCGTCATGGTCGAGCACGGCGATCCCCGAGGAGTCGTAGCCGCGGTACTCCAGCCGCTGCAGTCCTTCCAGTACCCGCTCAGCCGCCTGCCGAAATCCGATGTAGCCGACAATTCCACACATGATCCAATCCTCCGGGGGGACTCTTCGGCCGGGACTGTAGCCGGGAAACACGCCGGCGAGGAAGGCCGAAAACCCCGTTAAAAGATTTCTTTTGGCTATGCTTCCCGACGTCTGAGCTGCTCTCTCCTCCCGCTTTCAAAAATCCCCATGACCGCAACCGCCATCATTGCCATCCCAGCCCGGCTGGCCAGCCAGCGACTCCCCAACAAAATGCTGCTGGCCGAGACGGGGAAACCGCTGATCGAACACACCTGGAGCAATGCCACCCGGGCAACCCGGGCCACCGAGGTAGTGGTGGTCACCGATACCACGGCCATCGCCACTGCAGTCACTGGTTTTGGTGGGCACGCGGTGCTCACCTCCCCCGAAGCCAGCAGCGGTACAGCCCGAATTGTCGAAGCCCTGCCCCAACTGCCGGCGGCAGACATTGTTGTGAACCTGCAAGGGGACGAGCCCGAACTACCACCAGATGCGATCGACTTGGCCATCAGTCTGCTCGACCGCTGCCCGGCTGCAGGCGTAGCGACCCTCGTCACACCACTGCGAAGTGAAACAGCCCTGCATGATCCGGCCGTCGTCAAGGCTCTTCTGACCCCATGGCGTGAGTCAGCCCAAACTCCTCGACACGCAGTTGACGAAGGACCATCAGCCTGGCGAGCAATCACCTTCAGCCGAGCGCCGGTTCCGGCCGCCCGCGACTGGAACCCCGATTTGCTCAGGGTCACCCCGCCCTTGTTCTGGCAGCACATCGGCGTCTATGCCTACCGCCGAAACCTGCTTGAACGGTGGGATACGCTGCCTGCATCAAGGCTTGCCGACCTTGAGAGCCTCGAACAACTCAGGCTGGTTGAGGCCGCTGTCCCGATCGTGGCAGCTGCCATCACAGATGCCGCCGTCGGTATCGACACACCCGCCGACTACGCCGCATTCGTGCAGCGGATGCAGGGCTGACCAGACGGGTCAGTCGAATGGTCTGCGGGGCTTGCCTGGGGCGGCTGGCGGCTGCTGGTCAGCGGTTTCGGCAGCAGCCGCATTCGCGTTCGAGGCACCAAGGCCGGGCAGCTCAGCCTCGGTCATTTCCTGCCGCTCTCGCCAGGGCTTTTCGTCGCGGTAGCTCTGCAACTCTTGGTTAAGCTGATCATCAATGCCGCCGGTTCCACCGTCGACGTCTACCGCCTTCTGGCTCATCTCGCGTGCCTTCACGAAGTTCCCTGTCTCGGCATATGCAGCCGCCAGAGTGCTGATGATGTGGGCTGCCTTCCATTCGGTCTCCTCACAGGCCTTGGTCGCCAGCTCAATCGCCCGCTTGCCATCTCGTAGGTCGTCAAGGGGTGAGGTAGCGAGCAGCCACGCCAGATTGTTGAGCACGCCTGAGTCATTTGGCTTGAGCAAGAGGGCAGCCTCGAGATCCTTCAGTGCCTCGGCGTGCTTCCCGATTGAGATCAGGGCGTCGCTGCGACCCCGTCGGCTGAGGAATTGGCTGTCATCAAGATCCAGCGCCTTGCCAAACCAGGGAATCGCTGCCCGTGGCTGCTTTGCTGCCAGATGCAGCATGCCGAGCTGCCCCAGGACGAGCGGGTCCTGCTGTGGTCGGTTCGCCAAGGTGGTGAAGTCGCGGATGGCTGCGGCAAAGTTGCCTGCGTCGGCCGCCATCAGCCCTCGCAGTTCGAGCGCAGCCGGATTGTCGGGCTGAGCTGCCAGTACCTTGGCCAGATCGGCTGCAGCTGCCTCGCTGTTCCCTGCCTGCTGTTGAATACGCGCCCGCAGCACAAGCGGGACGGCATTCTCCGGGGCCATCTCAACCGCTTTATCAAGGTCGGCGATCGCCTCGGGCTGCTCCCCCTGCATGGCGAGCACCCTGGCTCGCTGCAACAGCGGACCTGCCGCGCCGGGGGCGATAGCAATCGCCTTGTCGAAGGACTCGCGGGCCTTCTCCAATCGGACATCATCCTCCAGGCCATTGTCCATCATGTAGGCCATTCCAAGTGCCTCATGCAGGCCCGCCTCTTCCGGATCTTGTTCGATCGCGACCCGCAGATCCTCGCGGGCAGGACCGAAATCGTTCTGCAGCAGGAGAAAGAGTCCGCGAGTCTGGCGGATGTCGGCATCAGCGGGAGCGATCTCCACTGCTTTGTCATAGTCGGCTTTGCGGGCTGCCGGGTCATCGGCAAGATTGCCCCGCACCAGATGCGCCTCGGCCAGCTGCAGCCGCTCGGCCTGGCCCGGAGTAAGCAGTTCGATCGCCTTGTTGGCGGCCAAAACCGCCGCCTTTTGGTTGCCGCCTGGCAGGGCCTGCAGGCGGGCGATCATGAGATGGGCAGTGCCAAGATCCGGCGACCGTCTGACTGCCTCGCTGAGATCCCGCATTGCGAACGTCCGCATCCGCGGCCACTCGGGGTTGGGCTTGGGACCGTCAAAAATCGCATCGACCAGCATGCCGGCCCGATCGATTAACGTGCCGACCAATAGGCTATCTGCAAAGGCCTGAGACTCTTTTGCCAGCCCTTTCCTGAGGGCCCGGCGGCAGAGGTCGACCACCCGCTCAAAGTCTTCGAGGCTGCGAGCGGACAATTTCTGTTCAATCGCAGCATCAAGGTCTGCCTGGCCGGCAGGTTCCGTTGTGGACTCACTTGCCTCCGCCTCCGCCACAGCCGGCTCGACAGCGCGGGCAGTGCTGCTTCGACCGACAGTAAATACTCCTGCCCCGACTCCCGCAATCAGCAGCAGGTGAACGACCAGCTTCACGCGTTGACAAGCAGGAAACATCGACGCCATTGGCGGCCTCCTGAACAAGGGGGGAGCGAGCAGAACCTCGTGAACTTCACAGTGGCTTCTTAGCCTCTGGGCGAATCATATCAGAGTAGTCCGGATCGAACCGAGCCCAACTTGACGGCATGCTGTGAGTCCGTGAGCCTGCCAGAATCATCTGGCGCCTGAAGGCACGGCGGCTTTGCCACAGCGATCAACGGCCCTATCACCCGCCCTCAGAGCGGCGCAGGAAGATCCCGGCGACTAAATACGACACCGCCGACGCAATAGCCCAACAGGCCAATGCCAATCAGCACGCCGTCATAGACCGCCAGCCGCTGCCAGGCCTCCCAGCCGCCAGCCACCAACCGCTGCGGCTCGTAGGCATTGAAAACAGACAGGTAGCCAACCCAGGCAAAGCTGGCACTCAGTCGGCCAACCAGTTTTGCCAGTAGCGAGAAAACATAGAAGCCGCAAAGGATTCCGATCGTCCGCCAGCGATAGCTGTCACAGGCCGACACTCCGGCCGCTAGGCCACCCATGCAGACCATCAGGCCGAAAACGTTGCTGGCGGCGGGCAGAAACAGCAGTGGGTCAACCCGGCCCGACCAGGGACCGAATCGGACGGCGGTGTAGACCGCTGCATAGAGCACCCCACAAAGGCAGGCAGCGCCGACCGTGGTGGCGACGGCCTGCGTGACATAGACCGCTCGCCGCCTGACGGGCTGGGCAAGCAGCATCTCCATGGTGCCCCGTTCAAGCTGTCCTGAGACTGCATCGCTGCCGCGGGTCACCCCCCAGACCGTCGCCGCCAGTACAACCACCGGATCGACAAAGGCAAGTGCGACCCGGCCAACATGGGTGGCAACCTCGGCAAAGGGCACCCCGGAAAGCTTCTGCCAGTCCTCGGGAATGGCTCGTAGCAGGATGTCCTGAAAGGCGTTCATTTCTATTTGGGCCGAGAGGCCGAGATAGATCCAGGGAAACGCCGCCCAGAGCAGGGCGAACGCAGCGCCAAGGAGGGCTTGATCTCCCCAGGTCTTTTTCCAGATTGCGGTACTCCACATAACAGAGACCTCTCGATGGCGGTGGCAAAAGCCTTTGGTGGCCTTGTCCTCTTTCGGGGCTTCCTAGGCTGGCTGCAAAGGTGATGCGATCGGTTGCTGGAGGAGGGCCGATCCGTTTCCCCCGTTCTCACGGTGGTAGTAGTCGTAGATGGTGGCCAGCCCCACTGGCTCAATCCGCAGTTCACCCAGAGGAAGGCTCGCCAGCCAACCCAGCAAATCGGTCAGCGATTCAGCCACTTCGAGTTCGACGCGACCGTCTGCCGTCTCGCTGATGCGGACGCTGTCAGCCAAGTCTGCGGGCAACTCACCCAAGGGACCTTTGAGACGGGCCGTGATACGATGGCGACGTCGAAGATGAGCAATCGACTGTTCATGGACCAGCAGACCGGCCCGCAGAATCACTACGCGGTCACAGGTGTCTTCAATTTCAGACAGCACGTGTGAGGAAAATATCACAGTCCGACCCGCCCGTCGGGATTCACGGACCAGGTCGAGCACCTCACCTCGGGCGGTGGGATCAAGGTTTGCAGTTGGTTCGTCAAGAATCAGCAGCGGGCAGTCGATCGCTAACACCATCGAAAGGGCCAATTTCTGCCGCATGCCGGTACTCATACGGGCGACCTGCCGGCGGCAATCGAGCATCAACCGGTCCGCGACCCGCTGGGCTCGCTGGCGGCAATAGTCGGATCGCATCCCAGTAAAGAAGTCGAGTACTTGATAACCTCGCATCCGCCGGAACAGCCGGGCCTCTCCGGGCAGATAGGCCGTGTTTCGTCGTACAGCGAGCGACTCGCTGCGGCAATCAAACCCGGCGATGCTGGCGGTACCTGATGTCGGCTGAATGAAGCCGAGCAGCAGACGCAGAAGCGTGGTCTTGCCTGCACCGTTGGGGCCGAGGAGCCCAAAAACCTCACCCTCAGGAACCGCCAATGAACAATCGGTGAGTGCCTGGAAGTCACCGTACGACTTGGTCAGGTTGTCGGTGGTGACGAGCATCAGGTGCTGGCTCCAATTTGTGGCAGCCGGCTCGGGGAAACGGCAGAAGATCGAATCACTTCAGCAAATGATAGCCGGCCAGTGCAAAGCCGATCACCGCAACTAGCCGGCGAATCGCCCGGGGCGAGCAACGGCGGGCCAATCGGCCGCCAGCCAGCCCTCCGGCCACCGCTGCGACGGCCATCACCGCCGCCTCAGGCCAGGCGACCTCAGTCCAGCCAAACAGGCTACCGAAGGCGAAGATCACGGTGGCAGCAGCATTGATCACCATCCCAAGAACGTTCTTTACTCCGTTGAGCAGGTGAATGTCGCCGAGTTCCAGACTCCCAAGTCCAGCCAGCATCAGGATGCCGATGCCAGCTCCGAAATAGCCGCCATAGACCGCCACAGCAAACTGCAGCCCGGCGGCTAGCAGCAGCAGCTTGCGACTCGGTCGATCTGATCGGGCGGCCCCCTTGGGCTGATGCCGGCCCAGCCATGCGGAGAGTCGTGGCTGCAGCGCAAACAGGACGGCCGCTAGCAGGATGAGCCAGGGAACGAGCTGTTCAAACAACGCTGGCGGCAGCACCATGATCAGGGCAGTTCCAAGCAGGCTTCCCAGCAGGCTTGGAAGCAGGAGCCAGAATGCCCAGGGAGGCTGATCTCGCCGCTCATGCCGGTACTCCCAGGCTGCCGCCAAGGCCCCTGGCCAAAGGCCGATCTTGCTGGTGACATTGGCGATCACCAACTGAGAAGGCCCAGCCGGCAGGATAGCGGCAAGGACGGGGAACGTGAGAATGGTTCCACCGCCGGCAACTGAGTTGATCGCCGAGGCAAACGCGGTAACCACCCCGAGAAAAAGAAAGGATGCCAGTGGCGATCCGGCACTGCCAAGCCCCAGCCACTCGGTTTCCATCTGGTCCGCTCCCTCTGTTCGACCTGCCGCCTACAAACCAGCTGGCTCGGCGGTCAGTTCTGGCCGGACTGGCCGCTCAGGCAACAGCCCGCAGTCAATCAGCGTATAACCCGCCCAGAAAAAGGGATGGGTGGCGTCGGCTGGCACGTTGTCGCGGGTCAGCTGCAGCCGAGGCTCAAGCAGAAAATCGGGCTGTTCAGCCGTCACCAACTGCACTGCCCGCCGCCAACTCGTGGCCGCCGATGGCAGGCCATCATTTTCCCGCTGCCGCCGATCCCTCAAGAACTCAATGCTGAGGTCAAGGCCTACGCGACCGCCCACATTCCAGCGGCTGAGTACCGCCGTCTCAGCGCCAGCAGCGGCAAGATCCATGGCTGTTTGGAAGAGGTCGTCGCCCGGTCGCTCGGCTGACTTGCCGAGTCCACCGCCAAACTGCGTCGGCAGCCCGGTCAACACCACACAACGGGCTCCTTTCGCCGGCGGTAACAGCCAGTCGGCCAGTGACATCCCTGGACGGCCGGCAACAGCGGGAACGAAGGGCCTGCCAACGTCACCTGGACGCGGGGCCAGATCGTCAAAAATCGCAACCGTATCGACCAGTGATGCGGCAAGCGACACCGGCAACTTAGCAGTGGTGGGACTGAGGCAAACTGCGTTGTCGACGGCCGTTGCAAATCGTTCGAGCGATCCGCCCGCCCGCCCAGCCGGATCACCGCGGTGCGAGAGACTGTTGTAGACAGCGATGAGTGGCCGCTCTGGTGGCGGTCGCCGGTCTCCCACGACGAGGCTTCGGGTAGGGCAATAACGAACCTGGCAGACGTCGTGCAGCCGCAGCTGCTGTCCGCCCTTTTCCGGCTGTCCGACCGGCAGCAGCTCAAAGGGGAGATACCAGAGCAGCCCATCCGGCACGATTACGAGTTCATCGAACTCGTCGTGCCGCGCCAGCGACACGCCGGAGTCGGCAAAGAGCACCTCAACGAGTTGGGCCAGCTGGGCCTGCCAGCCGGTCGCCTCAAGCCGATCACTCGGAACAGGCTTGAGCGGATGGTACTGGCAGAATGATTGGGCCAGTTCTGCCATGGCTCTGCGAACCACCAGCGGCTCTTTGACCTGCCAGACGGCCGCCTGTTTCGATGCTTCCAGACATCCGTAGAGCCCGGTGTCGGTCCAGACGAACGAAAGCAGCCGCTGCCGGCTGGTGAGGCGTTCACGAATCACGGGAGTGGAAAGCAGTGGCGGAAAGTCGAGGGGGATCAGGTCCCGGCTAGCGGCGCACTGGTCGATGTGGCCCCGCAGCCTGGTAGCCGCCTCGGCATATTGCTTCCATTGATCAGGGTCACCCGGCAGCTGGGGCTGAGCTGGCGGGGCAGGTTGGCCAACCCGCCCCTCTAGGCCCCGTCGCAGTGGTCCTCGAAGCTGATCCAGTTCCGCCACGACAGCAGCCAGTTCTGGCCGGCGTGTCAGCAGTTCTTTTCGCTGCACTTGGCTCTCGTCACTCGCAGTTGGAAAAGCCAACAATCGCAGCACAGCATCGCGACGGCCACCAAGGTCACGAATGGTAAGCCAGTGGCTCCGTCGCATCGCCTCGGCCGCATCCAGCCAGGACTCATCACCCCGACTGTTGGTCATCCAGATATTGTGGGCGGCCCATAATCTCGCCGCGAAAGCAGCCGACCTGTCGGTCGACATTACCGCCAGCGCCTCCAGTGGAGTCGTTCGCACGAACCCTGACTCGGGGTCGGCAAGCAGACTGGCAAGCAGCTGGTCAACCTCACGGTCGGAGAAACCTGACTGACCCGCAGCCACTGCCTCAGTTAACGCCTGAGTCTGGAACAACCGCGGCGATCGCCCACGGGCCAAAGCGAGTGCCCGCGAAAGCTCGCTGTCGCCAAACGGACGATTACCACCCGCATAAGCAATCAAGGCGGACGCGTACGCTGCCTGGCTTCCACACCAGCCCTGCCCGAGACCGTCCTGCAGAAGCCTGCGGTCTATCTCGGCCAGAAAACGGGCTGCCGATTGCCGGTCTCCTGCCTCGGCGGCTGCCACTGCCAACAGCAGCCACAGCCGAGTCGCGAGGCTTGGCAGCCCATCATTTGCCCAGGTAGCCGCCGCAACCACAGTCGGCGGCAGCTTGCCACCACCGGCTAGTTGGGCAGCCACCGCCCAGCGAAAGGCCTCTTCAAGACAGCGGGCATCGGACTGCACAGCGGCGGCGAAGGCGGCGGCTTCGCAGAGCTTCGCCGCCTCGTTCCACTTGCCGTCCGCCAGTTCGATTCGTCCGATCACGAGGAGCCCCCAGGGCGTGAGGGGGTGATCGAACTGGCCTTCCAGCAGCAGGCCCCGATTGAGCAGTGGCCGGGCCTGCTCACTGCGGCCCTGCGACCAGAAGGCGATCCCAAGGCAGACGTCGACCCAGGCCTGAGAGAAGTGGTTGGGCGGTGCCGGTCGACGCTGCAGCCAGGCAACTGCTGCTTCAAGCGAGCGGCCCGACTTCGCCAAGGCCCCCAACAGTTCTGCCCGACGATAGAGGCTGATTGCCAGCGACCGCATGATCTCGTGAGGCCGCAGCGGATAATCGACCGGCGGTGCCAGCACACCACCACCTTGCATCACGGCCTGGGCATCGGCCGTCCCGACCCGAATCGACATTCGTTCTGGTAGTGCCGCCGGAACGCTTGCCCGTGTCGGCCTGGCCCAGAGCTGGGGCTGCTGCCGTTGCCTCGGCTGAAGCGGTCGATCCGGAAAGCGGATATCGAGCAGCCAGTCACCCAATGAAACGGTCTGGAGAATTGCCTCGTCATAGCTCGTCACTGCGGCCCGAAACTGGCCCAGTTCAAATTGACACTCACCGATCATTGCTGCAGCGGCAGCCGAGTCGATCCACCGCCGGGTGCCGAGCTTCATTGCTCCCTGGAATTCAGCCTCAGCCAATTCAATGGCTTCGGAGAGGTTGCCCATGGCTAACGCGACCTGCGTGAGGTCATAGGCCTTTCCAGGAACAGTTCTGCCACCGGCTGGTGATAGCGATGACAGCCCACCGATCTGGCCAAGTCCAACTTGAGCCGAGAGGGCAGCCAGTAGCAGCGGTATGGCAAGGCAAGCGTGGCGGCTCACTGGGGAGACCCTTGACGGCAAAACTGCGAGGGACGACTGGCAAACCTGTCGCCCCGCCATCACCTGACCATACCCATGGAGGACCGCCAAGGGCAAAGAAGGGATCTCAACGCGGCGTTGGGCAAGCTGGAGGAATCGGGTAGGGAAGATTCTGACGAAAAATCGAATTACCAAAAGTTTGTCGATCGTGCGGGCCGATACCAACGCAAAGTCCCCGGAGAATTCCACCATGCATCGCGTTTCGGCAAGACCGCTGACACCCCTCACGTTGTGGAATCTGAGGAAAAATCGACGGCCGTCCACAAGTGAAGAAGTCCGCCCCCAGAGTCCTCTGCGACTCACTCGCGGTCTCGTGATCGTTGCTGCTATCACTGCAGGCATATCACTGACCGGATGTCAGGTCGACGTTGGGGGCCAGACCCTTCCCAGCGGCTATTACCTGCAGGACGACATTCAATATTTCCCGGCCGGCCCCGAATTCAAGCTTTCGAAAGAAGCGGCGGCCCAGAAGGAATTTCGGGATGAGCAGGCTGGCAACGACCCGGCCTGCACCAGCTGCCGCTGAGCCTGCGATTGCTCGCCGCCGGAGCCTCTTGCAGACTCCCCACAATTTTGTATGATTTCGTGGGAATAAGGCCCACGCAAATCATTTTGGAGCTTAGTTTGTGGGCTTTGAGCCAAATGAGGCTTCAGAATGGTGTTTTGTGGCTGGCTTCCCACTCATGTGCACGCGTCCCTGGAAAGCAGCCGGGATTGCTGCTCGCAACAGACGCCCCGAGTAACCAGCGGCAATGGCAGCAACCACCGATCTTCTGCTCGGCGAATTCCAGCGGACGCTGGACGATCGGTATCGGCTTGGCTTACCTCTGGAGCTCCTCGAACCGCTAACAGCTGCCGGCCAGGAGCTGGTTCTGGCGAAAGAGCGGTCGGGGTGCCTGTCGCTCTGGACGGCGGCCACTTGGAAGCCTCGGCTCGATGCGGCCGTCGATGTGCTGCGAAGCAAGCTTGTGGCGGGCAGCCTCGCACAGCGAATCAATCAAGTGCAGGACCTCGGCCGGCTGCTCTCGACCCGTCAACGGACAGTCACTCTGGCGGGTCGTGGTCGCCTCGTGATTCCCGAGGGCTTTCGCGAGTTTCTAGGGGTGGAGCCAGGCGGCGAGTTGCTGGTCGTTGGGGCGGCCGTTTGCGTGGAACTCTGGAACCCGGTTGCCTGGGGCGACTTCATCACAGCCGAGATGCCGGCCTTCCGGCAGCGAATCGACGAACTCACAGCCTGATACTGCTCCGGCACTGCTGGAGCGGGCTCTCGGAACCATCTGACAGGCACACGAATCAGCCACGGAACGGGCCCCAATCAGCACGGATGCTGCCGCGGGACCTCCTCCGGGCATGGCCTTCAAGCTTTCCGGAAAGCACCGACGGCTGCGTCACGGAAAGCAGTGACACGCTGCCAACCCTGTTCGGCACACACGTTACCGAGCAATCGAATGAGCACCGGACGACTTTCTGTCGTGCCGCACGTTTAGATGCCGCGGCTTGACCCGCACCAGTGGGAAAAAGCCCGTGCTTTGAAGCCCGAAGCGCACGCTGAGGGACACCGCGTTTTGTGACCCCAGAAGCGCGTTCCCTCGGCTCGCGCCTTGGGCTTCCCGGAGTTCCGTTCCGCTCAGC
>RFVE01000380.1 GCA_009922585.1 Planctomycetia bacterium | reverse complement strand
CCGTCACCATGCAGCACGACCGAGCCCCGATGATCAAGCGACGGCCCCTCCTGCGGCCGCAGGCTGTCGGGCCGGTTGTGGCAGAGTTCAACGCTGTTGGGATAGGTCAGCGAGACGTAGGCCGGTGTCTTGCCGTCGGCAGCAGCCGGGTGATAGGTCACCTTCGACGGCTGCAGTTCCCGGAGGTCAGCGGCAAAGATCGCACCGCCAAAGTGATGCGCCCCCCAGTCGGTGAGGCTGCCGCCGGAATAGTCGTAGTAGCTCCGCCAGCTGTTGCCGCCGGTGCCATAGTTTCCGTCGCAGCGGCCGGGGTTGTACGGCTCCCAGGGGGCGGGCCCAAGCCAGCGGTCCCAGTCAATGTCGGGCGGGGTTTCCAATGCCGGCAGGTAGCAGGCCTGCGAGGGGCCACCAACCCGGATGTCGATCGAGGTGACGTTGCCGATTTCACCTGCCCAGCAGGGATCGACAATACCGCGATAGTCACCCAGCACCCGCTGGCTGCCGCCGGAGACCACCCGGCCATAGCGGCGGGCGGCGGCGACCATCAGCGGCCCTTCCCGGAGGGTGAGTGTTTCGGGCTTTTGCAGATAGACATCCTTGCCCGCCCGACAGGCGGCGATGGTCATGATCGCATGCCAGTGATCGGGCGTGGCAATGTGAACCGCATCGATGTCGTCACGGTCGAGCAGCTCCTGGAAGTCGAGCGTGGCCACGCAATCGGCATTCCCGTACTTCGCATCGACCCGGGCCTTGGCCTCCTCCCGCCACTTCTGCCGGACGTCACAGACGGCGACATATTGCACCTCACCGCGGCCCAGGAAGGCCCGCTGATCGCCTGAGCCCATATTGCCGATGCCGATGCCGGCCATCACGATCCGGTCGCTGGCCGGCGGGGTGACGGCATCGCCGAGGGCCTTGGATGTCAGTACGTAGGGGGCCGCAGTCGCAGCCGCGGCAGTGCCGCCGGCGGCCTGCAGGAAATCGCGGCGAGAGGCGGAGGCCCGTCGGGGTGATGGAGGCACCTGCGGCACGGCAGGATGCTGGTCAGCAGAGAATGACATCGCATGACTCCCAAAAGACGGTCCAACGAGATCGCGGCAGCAGCCGCAGTACCGACACTATGTCACCATACGCTCAATGTGACGGACAGCCGGAAACAGACCGTCTCAGGCAGCAACACGGTCACCGGCAACGCCGCTACCGCGAGCAGAGACACGGCTGCTACTTCGCTGCCGGTTGATGGTGCCTCTCGTAGTGGCGTCGAAGGGCATCGAGGCCGAAGTTGCTCTCGAGCGAGTGCCAGACCACGTGAACATGGTTCGCATCGTTCTGGGTATTGTCGTATTCAATAATGAAGGTCGGGCCTGTAAAGACTTCGTCAGGAGCGTCTGCAGCCAGCAGCGCCTTCTTCTGTTCGGCTTCGTTCAGCGACCGCATCAGGTGTCGGGCCAGGTCCTCTTCAGCCGCCAGCACTCGCTGGCCGGCATGGGGGCCAGTGCGGACCTCGGCGGGATTCGCTCCGAGAAACAGTGGCGTCGACGCCACCGTCAGGCCCGCGACCGAACTAAAGTTGAACGACAGGTGATGCCCTTCGAATCGCCACCCCCAGGGCTCGTGTGCAGAGGGGATCCCAAAGACGGACAGACAGTACTTTTCCGGGTCGCGACGGGCCTCGTTGCCAGGCCGATCCTTTTCCAGTTCACGGAGGATGCCCTCAAGGCTCATGATCGTTGTCGCCTTGAGATAGCCCTCGTGACTGAGGCCCGACCGCAGCAGGGCATAAGCCGCCCGCCGCTGGGAGAGGCTCATCTGTTTGATCGGCAGGCCCAGCCGCTCCCGCGGGATGAAGTGCCAGTTAAGCCGCTCATCACTGTCGAAGGCAAAGCTAGCGGCTTCCCGCTGCTGGTCGTCGAGTGTTTCAAGCCAGGCCGTCGCCTTGGCGGCCATGTCG
>RFVE01000379.1 GCA_009922585.1 Planctomycetia bacterium | reverse complement strand
AGCCCGGTTGAAGGCGACCGCTAAAGCTGCCGAGCCGCCGGCGTAAATCAGTGGCGTTGAGCCGTAGGTTGCGTCTTTGGGGTTGATGGCCACCAGCACGAACAGGGTGGTCGAGGTGATGCAGGTGAGCGACAGACCAGTGAACACCAGGCTCCAGGCATCCCACTTCATGGCGTAACTCCGTGTTCGCAAAGTAATTTTTCTGCGGTCATAAGAGCAGATTGTGGCGAACCATTCACAGCAGCATGGTTGGGCCGCAGGGAGGACGGCAGAAGTGCTCCTCCAAACAGTTTGAGTTTTTCCACCGTCGAGACGTAGACCCGCGTGTCGAGCACCTGGAAACCGCGTTTTCTGATTTTTATCCCGATCGCATGGTAGATCCGGGCGGCCGCCCGTACCGCCAGGCGGGCGTCAGTGTCGAGGGCATCAATCCCCAGTTCACCGGCAGCATAGTAGTCATCAGCCAGGCTGAGAAGCTGCCGGACCCCCTGCCGCACCCGTCCAGGGTCAGGTGGGCCACCGTTCGGTCGCAGGCCGGCGGTCCATGACAGCGGTAGGTAGCAACGGTCCCGCCGCCAGTCTTCGGCCACGTCGCGGGCGATGTTGGTCAGTTGCATGCCGATCCCAAGTGCTGCCGCATGCGGCAGGAACCCGCGATCGCGGAGGCCGAGCACGGGACACATCAGCACGCCCACCGCACCGGCGACCTGAAAGCAGTACCGCAGCAGATCGTCCTCGTGAAAGTCAGCCGCCGGCGTCAGGTCGGACTGCATACCCGCGAGCAGGGCCGCAGCGGCGTCCAGCGACAGATCGTGCCTGCGGACGAGCGCTGCCAGCCACCGGCTCTCGGTCGTGTTCGGGTCGTGTCCGTCGGCAATGAGTTGTAGATCAGCAGTGGCTCGCTCGACGAACGCAGCCGCGTCTGCGGGCGAGGTAGCCGTATCGACACCGTCGTCGCACCAGCGGCACCAGGCATAGAGCCGCTCGACATCGGCCCGTTTTGCAGCTGGCAGCAGGCGGCTGGCAAATGAGAAGGATCGGCTGTGCCGCCGAATCGAATCACCAGCAGCAGCGTTCACGGGTTTGCTCATGCTGCTAGCCGGCGACGACATGGAAATCGGCCGCAATGGTGTCGCAGGTCGCCTTGGCAGAATTGATGACGCCGGGCACGCCGGCGCCCGGGTGGGTTCCAGCACCGGCCAGGTAAAGCCCGGGAATGTCCGGATCACGGTTATGCGGCCGGAAGTAGGCGCTCTGCGTCAGCTGCGGCGCAACCGAGAAGGCCGACCCGTGATGGGCCCCAAACTTCCGGGCAAAATCTGCCGGGGTGAAGTGGCGGCGGGTCACGATCGACTCCCGCAGGCCCGGCAGGTGCTGTTCGAGTGACGCCAGAATGGCGTCCCCATAGCTGGCAGCCTCCGCATCCCAGTCGATGGCAGCATTGCCGAGGTGCGGCACAGGGCTGAGCACGTAGAACGATTCGCCCCCTGCCGGCGCCATGCCGGGGTCGGTGACCGTCGGGGCATGCAGGTACAGACTGAAATCGTCGGGCAGCCGGTTCCCGCGAAAGATGTCGCGAAGCAACCCTTGAAACCGCGGCCCGAACAGAATCGTGTGGTGCGCCAGGTCAGGAAATCGTTTGTTGGTGCCGAAGTACAGCACGAACAACGACATCGACCAGGCCATCCGCTCAAGCCGCCGCTGCCGCCGCTTGGCTCCGGTGACACCACGGTAGAGCGTTGCATAGGTGTGATGAACATCGGCATTGGAGACGACCAGATCGAATGACGCCGGTGGCTCGCCGGCAGGTGCCACCAGGTGCTTCACGGCATCACCGCTGGCCTGTACGGCGATCCGATCGACAGGGGTATTGAGCAAAAGCCTGCCCCCGAGATCCTCGAACAGCCGCACCAGCCCGCGAACCAGGGCTCCGGTGCCTCCCTCGGGAAAGAAC
>RFVE01000378.1 GCA_009922585.1 Planctomycetia bacterium | reverse complement strand
GGTCTGTGGCCACGACAGCATCGCCGATCCGGTCGGCGTGCGACGGTCGCTGGGCTATGTCTCGGCCACCACCGGTGTCCCCGACCGGCTCACGGCCCGCGAACTGCTCACCTCGTTCGGTCGGCTCAATGGGCTCACCGACACCGAGGTGACCGAGCGGGTCGACTGGCTGATCGCCACCCTGGGACTGGCCGGCTACGCCGATCGTCCGGCTGGACGACTCTCTTCAGGGCAGCGGCAACGAATTTCCCTGGGCCGGGCGCTGGTCCACGATCCCCCGGCCCTGGTGCTCGACGAGCCGACCAATGCCCTCGACGTGGTCGGCTCGCGTGATCTGCTCGACACGCTTGAGCGGCTACGCGACAACGGCCATGCCATTCTGCTATCGACTCACCGGCTGCACGAGATTGAACACCGCTGCAACCGGTTCGTCGTGATCGATGCTGGCCGGGTGGTGGCCGCCGGCACCCGGGCCGAGCTGGTCAGCGGCAATGGTGACCTAGAGGCAGCCTTCTTTCGGGCTGTCGAGGGAGGGACGCCGGCATGAGCGGATCGGTCGCACCACTTCGGGCTGCGTGGTCGTTGGCCCGGCGAGATCTGCTTGAGTTTCTGCGGGATCGCCGCACGGTGGTAGTAACGCTGCTATTGCCAATGGTTACCTATCCGCTGGTCGCCCTCTCCAGCGCCCTCGGCGTTCGGACTGCCTTGGAAAGCACCGTTGAGCAACAGGTGGCCACGCCGCTTTCGCTTGTCCTGAGTGGCTCTGAGGCACCGCTGCTGGGGGCCCGGCTGGGGCAACTGTTGCATGCGGCCGGTGATGCCCCACCGCCAGAGTGGCCCAGCGATGTCTTTGCCGAGATCGAGCCGCCTTCAAGGGCTGAGGAACTCTTGAAAGACGGCAAGGTCGATCTCTGGATTGATGTGCCAGCCGGCTTCACCGAGGGGCTTGCACAGTTCGGTACCGTCAGCATCGAGGCCCGCGTGTCCGATAGCTATCCGGCCGACCAGAAGACCCGGGATCAATTTCAGGCCTTGATTGCTAGCCTGGCCGAGCAGGTGCGGCACGAACGGATGGCCACAGCCGGGGTTCCCTTGAGCCTGTTTGAACCGATTGAGCTGAGCTTTGCCGGCAAGCCGGTGGCGAAGCAGGCGGTGGCCGATCGCAGCGTCGTCGCCCCGGTGGCCGGCGCCATCTTGGTGCTGCTGGCGGTGCTGACCATGACGGGAGCCTTCTATCCCGCCATCGATGCCATCGCCGGCGAGAAGGAACGAGGCACGATCGAAACCCTGCTGATAGTCCCCTGCGGTGCGGGGGACATTGTGCTCGGCAAATTTCTGGCAGTCTTCGGTGTGACACTGGCAACGCTGGCAGCCAATGTCATCTCGATTCTGTTAACCATTCTTGTCTCGCTTCGATTCTTGCCGGGAGCGTCGGTCGGCTATTACCTGCAGAATATCGGCGGTGGCACCCTGATTACGCTGTTGGCATTTGTTGGTCTCTCGGCGGTAGCCGCCGCCATGAGCCTGGCTGTCACGACTGCATCAAAGAGCGTCAAGGAAGCTCAGAACACACTCACGCCGGTCATTTTGTTGGTCAGTGCACTAGCTGGCGTAGCTATCGTGCCGGGCATCCGCAGTGATGGCTTCATGCCCGCGGTGCCTTTCGCTGGCCAAGTGGTTGTCTCGCGGACAGCCCTCACCCCGCCGGCAGAGCAGCCGGCGGCGATCACCATTGCGGTGGCGGGGAACACTGACTGGCCACAACTGCAGCCCCCTGACACCGGGCCGACTGCTGCGTTGCTGCCGCTGCTGGTGACCCTCTGCTCCAGCGGGCTGGTAACCCTGGTGTTGCTGCGTGGCACCGCCGCCATGCTCACCGATGAAGAAATTCTGTTTCGCGGTCCTGATACAGCTGGCGGTTTTCGGCGGCCCCCGCGACGGGCGGTCCCTGGTGTCATCCATGGTGGCCTGGCGCTCGCCCTCGGGCTGGCCGGCCTCTGGTATGCCCA
>RFVE01000377.1 GCA_009922585.1 Planctomycetia bacterium | reverse complement strand
CGCCAGTCGGCAGCGAGCCGACCCGAGGGGGGGTCACCCTGTGCGGCGATCCGAGCCAGTTCAGCCTTGGCCTCGTTGGCCTCGGGGGTGACATGGTTTGACCAGGAAACACCAACCGGCCTCTGTTCGGGTTCGTGTACCACGACCCGGTCGAGCGGCAGCAGTCGGCTGTCATACCCAGGGCCAACGATGGCCACGCTCTGCTCGCGTTCCTGATCAGTCGGCCTTCGTGACAGGATTCGTAGGAACAGCTCGTCGATGAACGACTCGACCGGCTGCTGCCTGAGGGCGGTGGTGGTGAACCCGCTGGCATCGGAGAGCTGACTGGCCCGTTTGACCGCCACCCCGTTGGCCATAATCGCCGGCTGGAGGGCATTCGGGGTAGTCTCCCGCCAGGTGATTGGCTTTTGCCGCTCGCCCTGCCAGCCGAAGGCCTGCATCAGCGAGACCTGATGCTGGGCGAAGGGGAGCGACAGGCTCGGCCGATCCCGCTCGTTGCCAAGCGCGGTGAACTGCCAGGCCCGGGTTACCGGACCGAGATTGAGCGAGAGGGTCGGCGGCCGGCTGGTATCGACATCGATGTTCATCGGTTCGACATCGAATGGCTTACCGCAGGCGACAGCCAGCGAATCGACCAGCTGTTCGGCAGTGAGCCGCCGAGGCGAGCGACTGGCGTAGAGCGACTCCGCCGAGCCTGTTGCCCCAGCAGAGCCAGCGGCAGGACCCCGGGCATAGGTATGCGACGATACGATCAGCCGGGCGACCTGTTCGACCTTGTAGTCGTTGAGCACCAACTGCCTGGCCAGCCAGTCGAGCAGCTCGGGGTGGCTCGGCGATTCACCCGCCCAGTCATCGAGATCATCCACCAGACCGCGGCCGAGATAGCGGGCCCAGAGCCGGTTGGCGATCACCCGGGCGAACCGGGGGTTGGCCGGTGAGGTGATCAATGCTGCCAGCCGTGCCCGGGTGTCGGCAGTGTCTGCTGCAGTCGCCAGCGACTCCACCGTGAGCAGTTCAGCGAAGGGCCAAGCCGGCTTCACGGCGGCACCCGGCTTCAGCGACACCGTGATTGCCATCTGGGCCAGCCGCTCGGGGGAAACCGGCACACTGCTGGTGGCTGGCACCTTCTCGGGAGCCCGCTTGAGCATGGCCGCGAGGCTGAAGAGATCCTCCTGCATGACCTGGCCCCCAGGGGCGTCATGGCAACGGGCACAGCCCATCTCCACCCCCAGAAACGCCCTGCCGATGATGTGGGCCTTGGCCGCCATCGGGACGTCGTTTTCAGTGGCCAGGCCAAAGCCGGCCGGGCCACCGTAATAGCGACTGCCCTCCATCATGATCAGTTCGGTCACGAACCGGTCGATCGGTTTGCGATCGAGAAACGATTCATGAATCCAGAATCGGAAGGGGCCGGTGTTGTTGAGGGTCGGATTCACCAGGTTGGGATTCTCAGCCAACAGATCCTGCCAGTAGGGCACCCAGTGGTCGGCCCAGCGCGGGTCGGCGAGGAAGCGGTCGATCAGCCGCTGACGGCGATCCGGTGACTCATCAGCCAGAAACGCCTCGATCTCCGGCACGGTTGGGATGATGCCGCGAAGGTCGAGCGACAGCCGGCGAACGAAGGCGGCGTCATCAAGGAGCGGTGCTGGGGGAATGCCTGACGCAACCAGCCGGGCGTTGATAAACCGGTCAATCTCGTTGAAGCTGGCGGCTGCCAGATCGGGACGGTTCGCAGGAAGCGTTGGAACAGTCGGCTCCGGCGTGGCGGTGACAACCGCCCGAGCCTCTGCATGCCGACGGTTCCAGCTGTCGGCCTGCTTTGCCGCAGCAGCCCGGCGGGTGGTCGTGTTTGCCGCCTCGGTCTCAGTGGCGAGCCGGTCGGCAAGCCTTGACCAGCCGGCATCGGTCAGCAACGTCGCCTGCTGGCTGCTGCCGAATTCGACAACCGTCGGCACCGCATCGGGCGACCCGACGCTGACGGAAAACTCACCCAGTTCCGGTCGGCGGCC
>RFVE01000376.1 GCA_009922585.1 Planctomycetia bacterium | reverse complement strand
TTGGCGTCGGGGTTGTTGAGGACCTCTTCGGCGGTGCCGTGGCAGAGGATCTTGCCGGCCCGCACCACATAGCTGCGGTCGGTGATCGCCAGTGTCTCACGCTCACGGTGATCGGTGATCAGAATCGAAATACCGTCGTCCCGCAGCCCCATGATGATCTTCTGGATCGAGTGGATCGTCACCGGGTCGATGCCCGTGAACGGTTCGTCCAGCAGAATGATCCGGGGCTCGGTCACCAGGCAGCGGGCGATCTCCAGCCGCCGCTTCTCACCACCCGAGATGTAGTGGGCCTTCGACTTGCGGATGCGGGTGATGTCGAACTGCTCCATCAGTTCTTCACAACGCCGCTTCCGCTCCTTCGGGCTCATGCCGATCAGCTCCATGATCGCCAGCAGGTTCTGCTCGACGGTGAGCTTGCGAAAGACACTCTGCTCCTGAGCCAGATAGCCCATGCCGCCGTCCCGCGATCGCTTGAACATCGGCCACTTGGTGATCTCCTGGTCATCCAGCAGCACCTGGCCGCCGTCGGGAATCACCAGCCCACAGGTCATTCGAAAGCTGGTGGTCTTGCCGGCACCGTTGGGACCAAGCAGACCGACGATCTCCCCCTGCTGCACCTCAAACGCGACCCCATCGACCACCCGGCGGCGGCCGTAGATCTTCACCAGTCCTTCGGCTTTCAGCAGCGACATTTTTCCTTCCCTGGCCTTTTCATCCTGCCAGTCTCAGCAGCGGTCCACGCGGCCTGCCCACAAGCAACCGTCAGCGGATTGGCCGCATCCTCGCGAAGTTGGGCCATGAGGGCAATCGCACTTCGCCTAGCTTTGGCAGCCGAACCGTCACATGCCAGGCTGCCGGCACCATGTGGGGCCAGAAAATCGCGACTGCCCGGCCGATCAGCAGCCGGCGGTCGACATGGTACACGTCACTCCAGAGCCGACCATCCTTGCTGGCAGCCGAGTTGTCCCCCAGCACAAAGAACTGATCGGCCTCCAGCGGAAATGCCAGCACCGACTTCTCTCTGATTTCACCGCGGCGACCCACCCCAACCGCTCCGATGTAATAGCCGTCCCGCAGCACCCGAAGCGACGAGACACTCAGATCGACCGGCGCGTCCGTGGCGGTCACGCTGATGCCGGCCGGTGCCAGATCAGAGGGCTCATCTTCGCCGGGCACCACTGCCACCAGCACTGGCTGACGCTGGGCTGCCTCGTCGAATGGCGTCTCCCAGACCACCGGCTGCTCAAGCGGTACCGGCTGGTCATCAACAAACAGCCGCAGTTGGTCATCGACATTGGCAAACAGCAGCTGCCAACTACCCTGCCCCTGCACCCGGGTCTGTACTCGGTCAGTCGCGCCCTCAGCCGCAGCCAGCTCGGCAATGCCACTGGCCAGATCGATGGTGCAACGATGCCGCTGCCCACCATCAACCAGATCAAGCTTCATCACCCCAGTGGCCGAACGGCTCTCCAGCCGGCAGGCAACTGCCAAATCACCTACCCAGTGGCCGTCGTGGTGAATCGCGTTGTATGCCTGAAAATCATCGACGAGATCGGGGCGGGCAGGCAGCTCAAGCCCCTGTCCCAGCCGGGCCTGCTTCCAGTTCTCGGCTGCTGGCATGAAGTGACGAAACCGCAGCATTGCCGATTCCCCTGCCGCACACGAGGCGGTGAACCGACGCCGCCGGTCCTCCGCCTGCCAGCGGCCACCGCGGCTGCCCGGCTGGGACCAGTCGGTCCAGGCTGGAGGCCAGCCTTCGTCTTGTAGCACTGCTGCCGGATGGTCACTGTCATGCACCGTCTGCAGCATCGCCCGCATGACCCGGGGCGGCTTGCGGGCAATCTGCGGTTTTCCGCCATTGCGGCTGGTCCAGATGTCACCGCCAACCAGCTGCACTGTCTCTCCCGGCAGACCGATCAGCCGCTTGATGTAGTTGGTGTCGGAGTCCTCGGGATATTTGAAGACCACCACATCCCACCGCTGCGGCTCGGCAAAGTCATAGGCGAACTT
>RFVE01000375.1 GCA_009922585.1 Planctomycetia bacterium | reverse complement strand
ATCGCTCTCGACTCCGCAGCCGAGGCCGACCATTGCACCGCTGCGGTGCGGGGTTTGGCCGGCTCTCGCGACGGTGGCAGCCAGTTGCTGGAACTGGCCACCACCGGCAGGCTGCCGGAATCGTTGCGGCCCGCCGCAGCAGTCGCCCTTTCAACCAGCCGCTGGGCCGACATCCGCCAGGCGGCGGCTGAGGCCTTGCCGCTGCCCGCAGCCTCGGGCGGCCAGCCGCTGCCGCCGCTGGCCGAGTTACTCAAGCGGCGTGGCAATGCCCGGGCCGGCCAGCAGGTCTTCGCCGGCGCCGGCACCTGTGCCAAGTGCCATGTGGTGGGTGGTGAAGGCAAGGCGGTTGGCCCCGATCTGTCTGGCATCGGTGCCAAGCTCTCCAAGCAGGCCCTCTATGAATCGATCCTCGCCCCCTCGGCTGCCATCAGCCACAACTACGAAACCTACACGCTGCTGACCGACGACGGCCGGCTGATCACCGGACTGCTGGTCTCAAAGACCGATGAGGCGGTGGTGCTGAAGACGGCTGAGGGCGTCGATGTCACCACGCCGACCGCCAGCATCGACGAACTCACCCGTCAACCGATCTCACTGATGCCAGCCAACATCGCCAGCACGCTTCAGCCGCAGCAGTTCGTCGATCTGGTGACCTGGCTGGAGACCCTGCGGACGATCCGGTGAATCGCACACGTGAATCCTTCTGGCAGCCGCGAACGGGCTTGCGGCCGAAGTCGCTAGCGCCGCCAATCAGCCACCCCCGGGCTTCACCCCCCTCTTCAACGGGAAGGATCTGACCGGCTGGTACGGCTGGGGCACCCGCGACCCGGCTGAGTTAGCCGCCATGTCGCCCGAAGAGCAGGCTGACTACAAGCAGAAGTCAATCGAAGGGGGCCTGCTCGACGCCAAGGGCAACGATAAGGGCGACCACCTCAAGGCCCACTGGACAGTCGAAGATGGTGAACTGGTTAACGACGGCAAGGGCCTCTATCTGACCACCGACAAGAACTATGGCGACTTTGAACTCCTCGTCGACTACAAGATGCTGCCGCTGGGCGACAGTGGTGTCTATCTGCGGGGCATCCCCCAAGTGCAGATCTGGGACTCCACCGCTGATGGACAAGCCCTTCGGCGAGTGGAACCACTTCCGCATCCGCATGATCGGGGAACGGGTAACGGTCGAGTTCAACGGCGAGGTCGTTGTCGACAACGCCGTGATGGACAACTATTTCGCGCAGCGGAAGGCGGCCAAGCAGCTTGAAGATGCGGCCAAAACTGGCTTTTTTCCCGACCCCGTCCCAGCCCGGGGACCAATTCAGTTACAGACCCACGGCAGCGAGATTCGCTGGCGAAATGTCTTCGTCCGGGAGATCCCGCCCGAGGAGGCCAATGCCATCCTCGCCGCCGAGGATGCCGACGGCTTTGTCGAACTCAACAACGGCAAAGATCTGTCCAACTGGCAGGGGGCAGTGGACAGCTATGAAAGCCGCGACGGCAACATCGTCTGCAAACAGGGGAAGGGAGGCGACCTGCTGACGAAGGAATCGTTTGGTGATTGCCGCATCAGGGTGGAGTTCAAACTGCCGGAGGCTGGCAACAACGGTATCGCCCTGCGGGTGCCGGAAGGGGGCCACAGCGCCCGCGACGGCTTGGAACTCCAGGTGATCGATAACGTCGGCTACAACGCTCGGCTGGCAAAAGCAGGCAAGTCCGGCCTGAAAGACTATCAGCACCACGGCAGTCTCTATTTCTGCGTCGGTGCAAAGCGTGGCTACCTGCGACCGGCTGGAGAGTGGAACTTCCAAGAGATCGAGGTCCGTGGCCCGCGGATCACCGTCACGCTCAATGGCACGAAGATTCTCGATGTCGATTCCGACACGCTCGACCGCAGCCAGATCGCAAATCCTCCTAAGGGACTCGACCGCCGAGACGGCTTCGTTGGGCTAGCGGGGCACAACGACCCGGTTGAGTTCCGCAGCTTCAAGGTGAAACGCCTCAACTGAGCACTGC
>RFVE01000374.1 GCA_009922585.1 Planctomycetia bacterium | reverse complement strand
ATCGAGCAGCTGCGGAAGGTGAAGGATTCCTACAACTGCGATGCCATCGCCATTGCTGCTGCCACCGCCGCGCTCGCCGACCAGACCTGGCTGACGGCCAACCAGGCGGCAATCCGCGCCACCCGGACCCGGCTGATCGCTGCCTTGCGGCGGCTCGGCTTTGCCGTCATCGACAGTCAGGCCAACTTCGTCTGGTGCACGCATCCGCAGCGGTCACACCGGGAACTCTATGAAGCCCTCAAGGCCCAGCAGATCCTGGTGCGGTTCATGGTCTATGCCGGCTGGGGTGACGGCCTGCGAATCACTGTTGGCACCGATGCCGAGATCGACACCTTCCTGACTGCCCTTGAAGGTCTGCTGGCCGCAGGCACGTAACCGCTTCGTCAAAAGGAAATAGCTCAATGGCACGCACCGCTACTGTCAGCCGTGATACGGCCGAAACAAAGATCAGCCTTACCGTCGACCTCGACGGCAGTGGTCGGGCTGAGGTTGCGACCGGTCTTGGCTTTTTTGATCACATGCTCACGCTGCTGGCCGGGCACTCGCTGTTCGATCTGACGATCAGCTGTGCCGGGGATCTCCATGTGGACGGCCATCACACTGTCGAGGATGTCGGCCGGGCCCTCGGCACGGCGGTGAAGGACTGCCTTGGTGATCGCAGAGGTATTCGTCGGTACGGCCATGCGATCCTGCCGATGGATGAGTCGTTAGTGACTGCCGCGGTTGACCTCGGCGGCCGGGCAGCCTGCGTCCTTGCGGTTGAGTTTCCTGTGCCGACGATCGGCAGCTTTGATGTTCAGCTGGTCGAGGTCTTCTGGGAAAGCTTCGCCGCCACAGCCGGGGCCAACGTGCATGCCGTGTTGCATCACGGCAGCAATGCCCACCACATCGCCGAGGCGGTCTTCAAGGCCACCGCCCGCAGCCTGCGAATGGCTGTCGAGCCCGACCCCCGGCAGCCTGGTGTGCCCAGTACCAAGGGCGTGCTGACGGCGGAGTGATTGCTTCACGACCGAAGCGTCGGGATGTGCTACTCGTTGACGTAGGTCTCAAGGAAACGAGCGAGGCTGTGGAAGTCACAGCCGCGTTCCACGTAGCGAACAACCGTCACGAGCGTGGTCGGGTCGATCAACTCGTCAAACGGCACGTAGTTCAGCTCGAGCTGGCCTGAGACACTCACCATCACGCCGTTGAGGCCGCGTTCAGCGAGTGCGCGGTAGCCGCCCACGCCGAGCTGGCTGCCCAGCATCACGTCGAAGGCGTGCGGCTTGGCACAACGGGCCTCGTACCCCAGTTGCAGCCCTACCACCTTGCGGCTGTGGCCGGTCTGCCGCTGGTACTCATCGCCAACCAACTTGGCGAACATCCGGCCTAGCTGCACCTGAGCAATCGAGATGTGGCCGTGCTCGTCTCGGGGCACACCCTCAAGCTGCTTGCTCGGCAGATACTCGGCCAGCCCCTCGGCCAGCACGATCACGCCGTACTGTTTGTTTTCCTTCTCCTCGCGAACCCGCATCGTCTTGACGATCCGGGCCACCACTTCGTCGACATTCATCACCGGCTTGATCCGGGTCTGGCCGTCGGCGTCGGTCACCGTCTCTTCGCTACGGTACTTGCCGTGAATGTCCTCGACACTGATCACCAAGCTAGCCTCACCCGAGATCGCCGCCCCATAGGCCAGCCAGCCAGCGCTCCGGCCCATGGTCTCGCAGATGAAATAGGCCCGACCAGCGTCGGCGTCATAGAGCAGGTTCCGGATCTCACCGCCGAGGACGTCGACTGCCGTGAAGTAACCAAACGTAAAGTCGATGCCCATGTAGTCGTTGTCGATTGTCTTGGGCAGGTGGACCACCGGGATCCGGGGGGCATCGGCCGGCAGCCGGTCCTGGTAGAGCTTGAACTTGTTGGCAGTTTTGAGGGTGTCGTCGCCACCAATCGAAATCAGAGCCTCAACGCCAAGCGACCGCAGGCCTTCATAGACGTTCTTCAGCGGCTGCACCCGCTCGGGTTCAT
>RFVE01000373.1 GCA_009922585.1 Planctomycetia bacterium | reverse complement strand
TGCTGGTGGTGATCGCCATCATCGGTGTGCTCGTCGGGCTGCTCCTGCCAGCGGTGCAGCAGGCCCGTGAGGCGGCCCGGCGGCTGGCCTGTGGCAACAATCTGAGGCAGCTCGTACTGGCAGTCCACACCTATGCCTCGGCCCGTGGACACTTTCCCCCCAGCATGATTCATACACCCGGCACTGCCTTTGCCAGCAACAACGGCTCCTGGGGCGTCCACGGCCGGATTCTGCCGTACATCGAGGAAAGCATCGTGGCAGAACGGATCAACCTCGAGCAGCCCTGGGATGATGGCTATCCGGCAGGAACCGCGGGCACGAACTGGGCCACGGTCGGCACCACCAAGATTGCAACCTTTGTCTGCCCGAGCGAGGTGAACAACACCTTCCGCACCAAGGACGGCAACAATTTTGTCGCTCCCACCACCTATGGCTTCAACTTTGGCACCTGGTTCATCTATGACCCAGTCACTGGACAGGGGGGAGATGGGGCCTTCCATCCAAACTCACACTACAGAGCCAAGATGTTCACCGACGGTCTGTCCAAGACGCTGCTGGCAAGTGAGGTGAAAGCCTTCACGCCCTATGTCCGCAACACCGCTGACCCCGGCGGCAGCTATCCGGCTGGCCCCGCCTCGATCGCTGGTCTCGCCAGCGGCGGCCAGAACAAGCTTGGCCCCGACACCAACAGTAACACCGGCCATACCGAGTGGCCCGATGGTCGCGTCCATCACACCGGCTTCACCGCCACCTTCACGCCCAACACCATCGTGCCCTTCAGCGACGGTGGCACCGACTATGACATCGACCTCAACACGCAGCAGGAAGGCAAAAGCGCAACCCAGAAAACCTATGCCGCCATCACCTCACGAAGCTTCCACAACGGGCTGGTCAATACGGGCATGGTCGATGGTTCAACCCGGAGGATCACCGATGAGATTGCCCTGCAAATCTGGCGGGGACTCGCCACCCGCAACGGTGGCGAAGTCGCGAACCCCCCCTGAATGGCTGCGTGAGGGGTCCGGAGCCACAGACGCATCACGGATTGCGCATGGGGAGAAATCTCTTGGTACGCTCAGAACAGGCGTTTCAGGCCGTGGCGTTCGATCAGGGTGATCGAAGTGACGGCCACATCCTTCGGATTGATCGCGTTGAGCCAGCTTTCCAAGCCCTCTCCGGTGACATCGTTACGGCTGCTCACCGCCGCTTTGACCGTGTCGGTGACAATCACGACAGCTCCACCCGTCGCCGCCTGGCCTGTTCGCCATGCCGTGAAGGCTTTTCGGGACGACCCCAGGCCAGCGGGTGATCTTCCGGCCGGCGTCTCACCGGAATGGCAGCAACAGCCGACCGGACGGCGGCGGCCCTCACGGCGGGCCCGACGACGGGCCCAGCGTCGGGGTTGGGAAGAAGTCACACCGGTGACCACCCTGAGTGGCGTTGATGTTGTCCTCCCAGTCGAGCCCCATGGCCGGCTCCGCACGGACCACCGCAACATTCCCTATGCAGAGGGCTCTGACCATCAACGCTTCGACATCTTTCTGCCAGGTGGCTGCCGGCAGGGACGACTTCCTTTGGTTGTCTGGCTTCCGGGTCAGGACTGGTCTGCGATTGACCGCAACGACTGTCCCATCCTTTGGCTGACGGGGCATGGGTATGCCGTCGCGACGATCAGTTATCGGCCCAGCACGGCCGGTCATTTTCCTGCCCAACAGCTCGACTGCCGGAACGCGATCCGCCAGCTGATCGCTGATGCTGGTCTTTGGGGAATCGATCCCAATCGAATTGCTGTGGTCGGTCGAGCCGGTGGGGGACAGCTGGCTGCGTTGCTTGGACTCAATCACGATGGGCCCGTAGCCACGGAAGCCGACCCACAACAGCTGCCAGTTCGGATTGCTGCTGTTTGTGGAGTAAACCCGGTAACCCATCTCCCAACTCTTGGCCCCGACCACGACAAAGCCTCTTCGGCAGCCAGCCGCCTGATCGGTGGTCCCTTGCCAGAACTCCGGGAGGC
>RFVE01000372.1 GCA_009922585.1 Planctomycetia bacterium | reverse complement strand
CCAGCCGAACCGCAGCAGCCGCTCCCCGCGGCATCCGAGACACGGTCATGCTCACCCTTCTTCGCGTCCCGCTGCTTGCCGATATTCCCGACGGCAAGCGCCGTGACCGCCTGCCGCAGCGGGTGGTTCGGTGCGAACACCCCGTGATACCGATGCCGGTGCCGCCGGGGCGGTGGGATCAGCGCTGGCCACTGGCAATGCGAAACAACAGGGCGTATCCAATTTGGCCGGCTCCGCCAGTGACAGCGACGCGGACAGGCGGTTTGCTCATGGGTTCAACTCCGAATTTCCAAACCTGTGATGAAAAGGGGGGGCGATTTGTAGCTCGGGCACATGGTAGCAAGCGATCGGGTGACGCACGAGGATGGGTGGGAGTTTTTCGCTCGCACCGCGAAACGTCGGGCAATGTGCTGCTCGGTGGCCGCTTTGCCGCCGACGCCCCCGGGCCGATGTTTGGCCCGGGGGGAAAAAGGCCATCGATGGCTTTTTCCACGGACAGTCAGACGGCCGGAAGCTCATAGCCCGCTCGACGCGGGCGGTCATTCCAGGCGTTGGCGTCATCAGCATCAATGAATCGCTCGACCATCGGATCAAATGACAGTTCTCGGCCTGTCCAGCGGGTGATGTTCACCAAATGGCAGAAGGCGACGCTGCGGTGGCCGATTTCAACATCTGCAACCGGTCGCTGTCGTGACTTGATGCAATCAAGCCAATTCTGCAGATGCCATTTCGCCTGCCAGAGTGCGGTCTGATCAGACCATTTCACCTCTTCCTCCGCCTGGTCGACCTGCCGCATAAGCTCGTCCCGGATTTCAATCGGATTGGACATGAACTTATTGCGATTGATTTCGAGCTTCCCCTTTTCCCCAACGAAAATCGCCCCGCCCTTGGGACCCTTGTCCAACTCGAACCGGACCTCCGTTCCATCTGCGTACCAGGCGGTCACTTTGCCATTCCGGCCGGCCGTGAGCGGCTTGAAGCGAACCGGCAGGGTGCCATCTTTGCCCAGCGCGCACTGGATCTGGTCGACGCCATGCGCCCCCCAGTTGGTCATCTCCCCGCCCACGTAGTTGCGGCCCGTGGTAGCCCCGTCGCCGAATGGACGCCAGACGCTCTGGTTGAGATGCAGATCCCAGTGAAAGCCCCCAGGAATTGGTTGTTCCGCATAACTATCGACCGCAGGGGTCGGACCGACGCCGGAATAGTTCACGGCTGACACGTAGTGCAGCTTGCCGAGGCCGCCGTTCCGCACGAACTCGCAGGCGACACGGTTCATCTCCATGGAACGCTGCTGGGTCCCAACCTGAAAAACGGCATCGTGCTTCCGGACATGCTGGACAAGCGTCTGCCCCTCCTGCACGTACAGGGTGAGCGGCTTTTCCGCATAGACATCCTTGCCGGCTTGCACGGCATGGATGCATGGCAGCACACGCTGGTACTCCTGACCGGCAATGATCACTGCATCAATATCCTTGCGGTCGAGCAACGGATAGTGGCTGCCGTAGACCGCCCACGTCGCGGCTTTTTCTTTTCTAAACTGCAAAGCCTGAGTGATGTTGCAATCGGCAACTGCCACCAGTTCTGCTGACTCCGGCAACTGCTCCATCAGCAAGCGGGCGCGGTGCCCCGCGCTGATGCAGCCGACCCTGATGCGATCGTTGGCACCGGGCCTCCTGCCGCGCGCCAAGGCAGACCGCGGGATGATCGTCGGCAGGGAGATCACCGTGCCGGCGGCTGCCGCAGAGGTCGCGGTCAGAAAGTCCCGCCGAGAAACATGGGAATGTTGATTCGACAAAACAGTCTCCTTGTGGGCGTTTTTCAAAAAGTGGGGGAGTGATCGGGATTATCGCACGCATCGAGATCGTGCAGAGCCGCCAAAAAAAGTTTTCATTCAGCGTTGATCCGACGCGAGGCTGGGGTAGCCGTCCGTGGAAAAAGCCATCCATGGCCTTTTTCCACTCGGGCAACACCCTAAAACGCCGAGGGTTTTTGGGGTTGCCAATCGCCGCATCCTGCGGCGGCAG
>RFVE01000371.1 GCA_009922585.1 Planctomycetia bacterium | reverse complement strand
TGATTGAGCTGTTGGTGGTGATCGCCATCATCGGCGTACTCGTCGGGCTGCTGTTGCCGGCCGTGCAACAGGCCCGTGAGGCGGCCCGACGCAGCAGCTGTGCAAACAACCTCAAACAGGTTGGCTTGGCTGTCCATAATTTTCATGACGCGTACAAAAAACTCCCTCCCACCTCGGCCGGCTATGAAAAGCTGCCCTGGACCGGCCTGCTGCTTCCTTATATGGAACTCACCACAATTTATGACCAGATCACGCTTTCGGATAATGTCACGGCCGGCTCCAACAGCATCCTCACGACGGCCGAGTCAGCGGTCGGTCAGTATGTTTGCCCGACACGAAGCCGGCCCCGGGTGATCACGACTCTAACCAATGCGATGAACGGTCCGGTATCTGATTATGCCGTGACTGTCTGGTACGATAATAATGGCGACATAAATGGTGGTGGGGCTGATTACTTTTGGGACGCGATCAAAGGAGCGAACACGTCGAACGCTGCAAGCTGGCAGGTGGGTGCGGATACCTCGGCGAGCAGAACCTTTAGCGCACTGAAGGTGACCAAAACGATGGGAAAAATTGTCGGCCGAACGTCGCTGAAGGACGTCACTGACGGTACAAGCAAGACCGTCATGATCGGTGAAAAGGCGCTGCCGTCGAGCATGCCGAGTGGTTGCTGTTCGTGGACCGCCCATGAGGTCGGCATGTACGACAACCGGACAACCTGGAAGGAGGTTTCCGTTGCCCGAAGCATGCGAAAGGTGCTCACGAAAACGGCTGACTATACGCCCAGCGAGTCCACGGCGGGCTTTGGCTCTTGGCACCCTGGTGTCTGTCACTTTCTGTTCGTTGACGGTGCCGTTCGGGCCCTGTCCAACGACACGTCGACCGCAGTGCTCGGCCAGATTGCTAAGTCTGCCGACGGTCAGCCGACGGGGGCGATTGACTGATGCTTCAATTTCGACGCCCTGAGGCGGCTTGTACCTCCGTCCACACCACGGCGGTTGCCCTACTGGTTGCTGGTGCACTTGCTGGAAGCTGGGGCTGTGGAGCGGCTGCCGGCACCCCGGTGAGCGGGCAGATCGCCGTCACTTCGGTCGGCCCGCTTGACCGCGGGCTGGTGCTGTTCGCTGACGACCAAGTTGTCTACCGCGGTGAAATCGGCAGCGATGGCCGCTACCGCATCACGACCGGGCCGACCCGCGACCGGGTGCCCGCCGGCCGCTATCGTGTGCAGATTGTCGGAACGGGGGTGCCGGTCAGCGAAACGTCCATGGAAACCAAGCCGCAGATTGCTCGCCGGTACGAGAGCATCGAGAACACCGACCTGGTCGTGGAGGTTCCTGACGATCCGGCTGGTGCAACCTTCGATTTTGCACTCGATCCGCCTCGCGGTGGCCGGTGAGTCGGCCGGGTTCGCTGCTGGACTATTTCCGGCGAGATCGGTGGTTCGCGGCGGTGGTGGGCACGGGTGACCAAGAAACAGTCAAGCCACGTGAGTACTTTGGCATACCGGCCCCCTCTGCCAGGCTTACGAAGCAAGACAACAAACCGCCGGCACCCGTGTTGCGGAGCGTGAGCGAGCGTCTGCTTTCTCGAACCGTTGATCCTCTTCATAAACCCTCTGAGATTGGGCTTTTCCGGTCGTTCGTCGCACCGTCAATGGGCTCTGAACACGCTGCAACCAGAAAAACTGTCGACAAAGTGATGGTTTGACGATATGATTTGACTTGCAGGGGCGATCCCCCGAACGCTCGCGGTGAAGGTAGCGGAGAAACTCGATGCGAACGGTTCAGTATGCCGTCGCCCTCCTCGCGGTCATGGGGGGCACGGCCACCATCACGGCGGCCGAGGTCAAGCTGGCGGAGGCGTATGCCGCCCAGATTCACCCACTCGTTGTCAAAACCTGTGGGGAATGCCACGGCGCCGAGCCCAAGGACAACGACCTCAACCTTGCCGGCTTCGCCACGTCCGAGTCGCTGCTCGCCCGGCCTGCGGTGCTCGAGCACGTGATCGAGCGGCTGCACATCGGCGAC
>RFVE01000038.1 GCA_009922585.1 Planctomycetia bacterium | reverse complement strand
ACGGGTCGCAAGTGCTTGAAAGACCGACTCCGTCATTGAGTCGGAAATGAACGCGACGTGGCCGTCGGCAAACACAACATTGATGCCGCTCGGATGCTGGCTGTAAAAATCTTCAAAATGGGGGTCTGCGGAGTTGAACATGTGTTCGCCTACTCCGACGACCCGGGAGGCTGCGGCACTCTTGCCTTCAGCCATTCCAATCCAGAGGCTCCCTCCCATGCGACTGTCACGTTCACCAACGGCAATCGTCTTGCTGAGACCGTCGGTGAAGTGGCGGAAGTAAATCCCCTTGTCGAGGCCGGTGTTCGCCACGAACGTGCCATTTGGATAGTTGCTGCGGGCATACTGCACTGTACCTGGTGTGGCATCGGGTGCTTCCTCGTCATCATTGCTCCCCGCGCCATCATCACCAGGAAAGAACAGCTTGTTGGTACCGAATGAATCCGAAGGGCAGAGAAAGGTCGAAACGACGGCCACCCGGGCAGCAGCGTTGTTGGCGTGGCCGATTGCCTGATTGAAGTCAATTCCGTCATAGATGGCGTTCTCCTCCATAAAAGGCAGGATTTGGGATGCCCAGCCCCAGCCGAGGCCTTCGTCACCATGAATCTCGCCACTCTCATACTCACCAACCCAGCCCGTAGGGAGACGCTCACGATGATTGTGGGCGTAGTTGTGCAGCCCCAGACCAAGCTGTTTCATGTTGTTCGAGCAGGCGGTGCGGCGGGCCGCCTCTCGAGCCTGCTGGACAGCTGGTAGTAAAAGGCCGACGAGCACGCCGATGATCGCGATGACCACCAGCAGTTCGATCAGGGTGAAGGCGGGCCGGGTCGACCGCGGGTACGCGCTGGTTTGAAAGGGGTGTGTCGTCATGGCAGGGGCACTCCGGAAGAAAAACGATTGATCAAGGAGGTCAGCACAGATGCCGAAGCCTGGCGCCCCGGCGGCACATGCGACGCAGTCGCACTTGCAATTGATTTGCATTGTTGTCGAGTTTCGTGGCCATGTCAAGCAATCTCGCTGAATTTTCACGGGCTCATTCCGTCGCGGCAACAACAGTCTGAAAATGACGTCGAAAAGCTGCCGCCCGCCCCTTTTTCCGGCAGGTGGGCGGAGCCATTGTCGGCAGGCTTTCGCCAGACCCTACGTGCCGAGCGACCAGTTCGTTCGTTGCAATCCCCACGGAGCAATTTCTCCCTGCCGTCCTCACGCGGCGACCGCTCGTGGTCGATGCCATCCGGTGGTGGCGATGCAGATCGCTTTCAAGATATCACTACCGACAGCGGTCCGCATCGAATGGCGGGCAGGCTTCCACGAGGAGAGCCAGACCAGGGGCATCCATGCCGTTGTCAGCATCATGGGGAAGTCAAAGGGAGTCGAACCGATGAGCCATCTGCTTCAAAAAACGCAGCCATTCCGTTCCCACTGGTGGCATTTCGGCTGCCTGCTCACCCTGCTCGTGCCACTGGCAGGATTCACTGCTGCAGACGAGGTTGTATTCGATTCAGGCCCCCTGACCTTCGACGCGGGCATTCCGGCCACCACTGGTTGCGACTGCCAGGCGGATCGCCAGCCAGCCTGGCACGGCAACGTGGCGGGCCCCTGCTGCAACCGTCCCTGCTGCCCGCCGCCAAACATGTTTCATGCCGATGCCTGGGGCCAACTGGGAGCGAAGGAAGAAGCTAAAAAGCATTGCCTTGAACTGCCGCCCTCATTCCCTCGATTCAATGGATGGCGGAAGGGCTACATGCCTTCACCGAAACCCATTGCCCTCCCCCGGTGCCGCCATTGCGGCATGCCGGTTCAGCCCGGTATGTAGCCTCGGAAGATCAGCGGTACCAGCACCACCACCACGGTCGTCACCACAATTGCCCCGGCGATATCGAGGAGGATGCCGGCCTTCATCATGGCCCGCAGGGGCACTCGGCCGGTGCCGTAGACGATTGCATTACAGGGTGTGCTGACCGGCATCATAAACCCGAGGCTAGCTGCCAGGGTTGCGGCAACGGCGGCTGTCAGGGGGTCGCCACCAGAGGCGGTCGCCAGAGCGATCGCAACCGGAACCACCATGTTGGCGCTGGCGGTATTACTGGTGAACTCACTCGTGAAGACAGCCACGACGGCAGCGGCGGCGATCAGCATCCAGTTTCCGCTATCCTGCGGCAGCCAGCCTGTCAGGCCTTGGCCCACCGCCTCGGCCAAACCAGTCTGAAAGGCGAGTGAGCCGATGGCCATGCCTCCGCCGTAAAGCAAGATAATGCCCCAGTCGATTCCGGCTGCCTGCTGCCAGGTAAGCACCCGGCCGCGGTGGCCGGCTTCGGTCGTTTTGTCTCCAGGCAGGATGAAAAGCAGCATGGCTCCGAGGATCGCCGCCACGCCTTCGGGGACATGCCCTCGAAACCACTGAGACGCCGGGTGGTCGGCTCCCACAAGGAGCGTGAGCAGGCCGGGAATCACCCAGAGGCCGACGGTCACTCCAAAGGCAGCCGCCGTCGAGCGTTGCGCAACCGTCCAGCATCCCAGCGTTTTGCGTTCATTGGCCACCAACTGGCTCATGCCCTCAATCCGGCTGACACCCGCCGGAAAGGCAACTGCCAGCAGCAGCGTAGCCAGACCGATCAGGCAGAGGGCAACCGGTCCACCCACGAGGCACCACTCGAAAAAACTCACCTGAATGCCGATTTGTTCGCGGATGAATGCGAGGCCGATCACGTTGGGAGGCGTGCCAATCGGCGTGGCGAGGCCGCCGATTGAGGCTGCAAAGGCGACTGTCAGCAGGAGGCCGGTGGCAAAGCTGGGGGCAGGGCTGCGGCCGGCCCGCCGGCCTGCCTCCTCCACTGCCTCAAGCATCCCAACCACGATGGCGACCATCATCGCCGTTGTCGCGGTGTTCGAGATAAAGCCGCTCACCACTCCGGAGACGACGGCGACGGCCAGCATGATTCGTACCGGCCGCTCACCAACAAATGGCAGGGCGAGCACCGCATAGGCCAGCCGGCGGTCGAGCCGGTGAACCCGGATCGCCTCGGCCAGAATGAATGAACCGATGAAAAGAAAAACCAGCGGCTTGGAAAATGAGCTGAAGACCTCTGCTGCCGGTGCGACCCCCACCACCACACAGGCTGCGGCCGCCAGCAGGGCCGACACCGGCAGCGGCAGCGCTTCTGTCACCCAGAGCACCACCACGCTCACCACAATCCAGGCAAGCGCGGTGGCTTCGTAGGAGAGTTCCATGCCGAATTCCTACCGATGGCGATGTCGCCGCCGGCTACGTTATTTCAGCGCTGCCTGGGCTGCTGCCAGACGGGCCACGGGCACCCGGAAGGGTGAGCAGCTGACATAGTCGAGGCCAATCGCGTGACAGAAGTGCACTGAGTGCGGGTCGCCACCATGCTCGCCGCAGATGCCCAGCTTGATCTTCTCGCGGCTGCTGCGGCCCTTTTCGACGGCGATCTTCATCAGTTGACCAACACCGGTGACATCGATCGAGGCAAAGGGATTGGCCTTGAAGATGCCTTCTTCAGTGTACTTCGCCAGGAACGACCCCATGTCGTCACGGCTCATGCCGAGCGTCGTCTGGGTGAGGTCGTTGGTGCCAAACGAAAAGAACTCCGCCGTCTCGGCAATTTCATCGGCCGTGAGTGCTCCTCGAGGAATCTCGATCATTGTGCCAACGAGATACTTAATCTTCTGGCCGGTCTCCTTCTGCACCTGCTTGGCCGCCTCGTGGATCACTGCCACCTGGTTGTCGAGTTCCTTCTTGAAGCCGACCAGTGGCACCATGATTTCGGGCGCAACCTTGATCCCGGCCTTCTGCACCTTGGCGGCTGCCTCGAAGATGGCCCGGGCCTGCATCGCCGAAATCTCGGGATAGCTGATCCCCAGTCGGCAGCCACGGTGACCCAGCATCGGGTTGAACTCATGCAGCGAGGCCACCCGCTTGGCAACCACGTCGGGCTTCAGCTTAAGCTTCTTGGCTAGGTCGGCCTGCGACTTCTCATCATGCGGCACGAACTCGTGGAGCGGCGGGTCGAGCAGTCGGATGGTGGCCGGCCGTCCTTCGAGGGCCCGGAAGATGCCCTCAAAGTCATCCCGCTGGTAGGGCAGCAGTTTGTCGAGGGCTGCGCGGCGGGCCTCTTCTGTTTCCGCGAGAATCATCTCCCGCATCGCATCGATGCGGTCACCCTCGAAGAACATGTGCTCAGTTCGGGTCAGGCCGATGCCCTCGGCACCGAAGGCAATTGCCTGTCGCACTTGTTCCGGCGTGTCGGCATTCGTTCGCAGGCCCAGTTTCCGATGCTTATCGGCCAGCTTCATGATGAAGTCGTAGTACTGGAAAACCTCTGACTCCTTTGGCTTCATCGTGCCGCTGACCAGCACCTGCTTCAGTTCGCTGTCGGCTGTCTCGATGTCGCCGGCAAAGACCTCTCCATTGCTGCCGTTGATGGAAATCGCATCGCCTTCTTTCAGCGTGTGACCGGCACAGCTCAGGGTGCCCTTGGCATAGTCGATGACAATCTCACCAGCACCGGCGACGCATACCTTGCCCATCTGCCGGGCGACGAGTGCGGCGTGGCTGGAGACCCCACCACGGCTGGTGAGAATGCCTTCGGCAGCAATCATGCCGCGGAGATCTTCAGGACTGGTTTCGACGCGGGCCAGCACCACCCGCTTGCCTGCCTCGGCGAGTTTTTCCGCTTTATCAGCAGTAAAAACGAGCGTGCCTGCAGCGGCACCAGGACCGGCGGGCAGGCCGGTAGAAAGCATCCGGCCCGCCTTCTTGGCAGTCTCGTAAGCCTTGCGGTCAAAGATCGGGGCGAGCAACTGCGACAGGGCATCGGGATCAGCCGACGTGATCGCATGTTCCACGGACATCAGCTTCTGCTTGACCATGTCATGGGCGATTTTCACATAGGCCAATGCAGTCCGCTTGCCGTTGCGGGTCTGCAGCATGTAAAGCTTTTTCTTTTCAACGGTAAATTCGAAGTCCTGGACGTCACCGAATTTCTTTTCCAGTCGTTGCCGAATTTTTTCCAGCTCTTTGTAGGTGTTGGCAAAGACCGGGTCATGAGCCATCTCGGCGACCGGTAGCGGCGTCCGGACACCGGCGACCACGTCCTCGCCCTGGGCATTCACCAAGTACTCGCCATAGAAGGTATCCTCACCGGTGGCAGGGTCACGGGTGAAGGCAACACCGGTGGCGCAGTCATCGCCCATGTTGCCGAAGACCATGCTCTGGACATTGACGGCGGTGCCCCACTCGTCCGGAATCTTGTACTTGCGGCGGTAAAGGATGGCCCGCTCGTTCATCCAACTGCCGAAGACCGCACCAACCGCACCAAGGAGCTGCTTGAGGGGATCCTGAGGAAAACTCTTGCCGGTCCGCTCTTTGATCAGCCGGAAGTATCGCTTGATCAGTTCGCGAAGGGCCTCCTCGGTGAGGTCGGTGTCGTTCTCGATGCCAAGCTGATGCTTGAGGCCGTCCATCACCTCATCAAATGGCTCGTGCTCATTCTCGTGCTTCTTTTGCACGCCCATCACGACATCGCCATACATCTGGATGAAGCGACGGTAAGAGTCGTAGGCAAAGCGAGCATTGCCGGTGGCTTCGGCAAGGCCAACAACGGTCTCGTCGTTGAGGCCGAGGTTCAGAATCGTGTCCATCATGCCCGGCATGCTGTCGCGGGCTCCGGAACGCACGCTCAACAGCAGGGCATTGGACGGGTCGCCAAACTTCTTGCCGGTCTCTTTTTCAATCTTTTTGAGGAATGAAACGATGCCCTCCTCAAGCCCGGCCGGGAACTTTTTGCCGTTTTTGTAATAGTCGATGCAGACAGCAGTGGTAATCGTGAAGCCGGAGGGCACCGGCAGGCCGATCTTGGTCATCTGGGCGAGGTTGGCCCCCTTCCCCCCCAGCAGATCGCGCATGGTGCCATCACCGTCGCACTGCGATGCACCGAAGAAGTAAATCATCTTCCCGGGTTTTCCCGCTCCCCCTGCTTTCCGAGTGGCTTTCTTCTTGGCGGACTTCTTGGCGAGCGTTTTGGCCATCGGGCGGGAAACCTTTCCTGGTCGGGGATGGGGGTGCGCAGGAACATCCGGCGCGGCGATCATTTCAAATCATGCGTCCGAGAATTTACGGGCCAGAACGGGGAGCGTCAACGAGTCGCAACAGCTACCGCACCCCCCACCTGAACCGATTTTGACCCTGTTTTTGCTGCTTTCAGAGCGTTCATCGTCTACATTGGATGGGATTGACCGTGGATCGGCTCTTTTCCGGAGCCCGCGTCAGCAGCAGGCTTGCACTGACGGCGAAGCGGCTGTTGTCCGGAGGATTGCTCCAATGGCGCACAGCTTTGGGTGCTGGCCAGCTCACTGGCTAAGGCTGGCCGGAATCGCCCTCGTGTTGGGTTTCTCGGGGATGCTGCCGGCTGGTGCTGGTGAGTCAATCTCGTTTAACCACGACATCCGGCCAATCCTGTCGCACAACTGTATCGCCTGTCACGGTCCGGACGAGCATGACCGACAGGCTGGGCTGCGGCTTGACCAGCGGGACGGGGCGATTGCCAAACTCGACAGCGGCCTGCGGGCGATCGTGCTGGGCAAGCCCGACGAAAGTGAACTGGTTGCCCGGATCAGGGAGACCGACCCCGACCTGATCATGCCGCCGCCAGAGAGCAATCATGTGCTTTCGGCGAATCAGAAAGACCTGCTCGTCCGCTGGATTGCCGCCGGGGCCCCCTACCAGCCGCACTGGGCCTATGTGCCCCCCGAGCGACACCGGTTACCGGTGGTGCGAGAACAGGGATGGGGCCGCAACTGGATTGATACGTTCATCCTGGCAGCACTGGAGCAGGAGGACCTTGCGCCCGCAGCGGAGGCCGATCCAATCACGCTGCTGCGAAGGGTTACGTTTGACCTGACGGGCCTGCCGCCAACACCGACAGAAGTCGATGCCTACCTGGCTGCCGACCCGACCGACCGGTATGAGCAACTGGTTGACCGGCTGCTCGCCTCGCCCCGGCATGCTGAACGGCTGGCTGCCTGGTGGCTCGATCTCGTCCGCTATGCCGACACCGTTGGCTACCACGGCGATCAGACCCACAACTCATCGCCCTACCGGGATTGGGTGATTGCGGCATTTCTGGAGAACAAGCCCTTCGACCGATTCACACTGTTGCAGCTGGCGGGTGACCTGATTGAACCCGTCACCGGCGAGCATCCCGATGACCGCGTGCTGGCCGCCGCCTACAACCGGCTGCTCCAGACGAGTCACGAAGGGGGGCTGCAGGTCAAGGAATACCGGGCGATCTATCAGGCTGACCGGATCCGAAATGTTTCCGGTGTTTGGCTGGGGGCGACCGTCGGCTGTGCGCAGTGTCACGACCACAAATATGACCCCTACACCAGTCGCGACTTTTACGCCCTTGGGGCCTTCTTCGCGGACATCGATGACGAAAAGCACATGGGCAAGGGCGGCTTTGGCGGCGGTACCAACACGCTACCAACGAAACGGGAACCCGAGCAGGCTGTTGTCAGCCCGTTTGACCGCGAGCGAGTGACCATCCTTGACGCTGAGATCAAAACCCTCAAGCAGAGCCTGTCGCCGTCACCCAAGCCGGTAGCGGCCAGCCAGCCGGTCAAGCCAGTTGCAGCCACGGCTGTCGACGGAAAGCCGCAGCCAGCCAGCGAATCACAGGCTGCTGCCCCAGCAGTGCCCGACGAGCCTCCGGAAGTGATCGAGGCCCGGCAGCAGCTGGCGGCACTCGAACAAAACCGCAAAGGCCTCACTCGGATGCTGATGGTGACTCGGTCGCTGGAGCAGCCCCGTACGGTGCGGCTGTTGCCTCGTGGCAACTGGATGGATGAGACCGGCCCGGTTGTCGAACCGGCGATACCGGGCTTTCTCGGCAGACTGGCAACTGTTGGCCGGGCCGACCGATCCGATCTGGCCAAATGGCTGGTACGGCCTGTGGCCGATGGCGGCATGGGTGAGTTCACTGCCCGGGTGATAGCCAACCGAATCTGGGCGATCTTTTTCGGTTCCGGCCTCTGCCGCTCAGCCGACGACTTTGGTGGCCAAGGCGAGCCGCCCGACCATCCGGAACTGCTCGACCGGCTGGCACTTGAGCTGTTTGACAGTGGCTGGGACCTGCGGCGGCTGATCCGCTCAATCGTCACCAGCCGGGCTTATCGGATGGCTTCCAACGCCCCGGTGGAGTTGCTGGCCCGCGACCCGGACAATCGGCTGCTTGCCCGCCAGAGCCGTTGGCGGTACCCAGCCGAAGGCGTTCGCGATGCAGCCCTGTTGGCCAGCGGTCTGCTGGTCGAGCAGCTTGGCGGCCCCAGCGTGCATCCGTATCAGCCTGCGGGATACTACCGGCATCTCAATTTTCCGAAGCGAACCTACCAGCAGGACAATGACCAGCGGCAGTGGCGGCGGGGTCTGTACGTGCATTGGCAGCGGATGTTCCTCCACCCCCAGCTGGCCGCCTTTGATGCACCGTCTCGGGAAGAGTGCACTGCCGCCCGGATGCGATCGAACACGCCGAAGGCGGCGCTGGTGTTGCTCAACGACCCCACCTTCGTCGAGGCGGCCCGCAAACTGGCCGAGCGGGTGTTTACCACGGCTGACACGGACGAAGTCCGGCTGACCACCCTCTGGCGGCAGGCGGTATCACGGTTTCCTGACGATGAAGAGAGGTCGCTGCTTGCCGGGCTGCTTGCCCGCCGCCGGCGGGAGTACCTCGCTGATCCGCAGGCGGCCACCGAACTGCTGGCTGTTGGTATCAGCCCCCGGAATGAATCGATCGATCCAGCTGAGCTGGCGGCCTGGACTGCAACCGCCCGCGTGGTTTTGAACTTGCGGGAGGCCATCGGCCGCTACTGAACTGTCCTGTCTCGCACCCTAGACCATTTTCACCGATGTGAGGATGACGCCATGCTCGATCCACTTCAGATTCACCGCCGGACCTTTCTGGGCCGCAGTGGGCTGAATCTTGGTGGGGCGGCCCTCTCCAGCCTGCTGGCCCCTGAGGTTCTGGCGGCTGGGGCAATGGACCGACCGACCGCTGGCGTAAGCGATGGGGTGATCAATCCGCTGCACCACTCCCCCCGGGCCAAGGCGGTGATCTTCCTCTGCCTGGCCGGCGGCCCGAGCCACCTCGAGACCTTCGATCACAAGCCGCTGCTGGCCAAGCTGGATGGTCAGCCGATGCCCGCAAGCGTCACCGCCGGCCAGCCAATCGCCCAGCTGCAGGGCAAGAAGCTGACCTGCCTGGGGCCGCGCAAACCGTTTCATCGCTACGGCCAGTGCGGTACCGAGGTGAGTGACTATTTTCCCCGGCTGGGTGGGCTGGCTGATCGCTACGCGATTGTCCGCAGCATGGTCACCGAACAGATCAATCACGACCCGGCCCATACCTTCATGAACTGTGGCACGGCCCTTTCGGGACGGCCGAGCATGGGGGCCTGGGTCACCTACGGCCTCGGCAGCGAGGCCGACGACCTGCCCGGGTTCGTGGTGATGACTAGCAAAATGGGCCGCAACCCGCAGCCAATTGCTGCCCGGCAGTGGCACTCGGGCTTTCTGCCGGGGCAATTCCAGGGGGTCGAGTTTGCCACCAGCGGCTCACCGGTGCATTACGTCGCCAACCCTCCCGGCGTTTCAGCAGCCCACCAGCGGGATCTGATCGAGACGGTCGCAGCCCTTGAGCATCATCGCCTCCAGCGGCTCAGCGACCCCGAGGTGGCCACTCGTATTCGCCAGTATGAGCTCGCCTTTCGAATGCAGACGAGTGTTCCGCAGCTGGCCGACCTCTCGGGTGAAACCGCCGAGAGCCTTGCCCTTTACGGTGCCGAGCCGGGGCGGGCGACGGTCGGCACCAACTGCCTGATGGCTCGACGGCTGGTTGAAAGGGGCGTGCGATTCGTCCATCTCTATCACAGCGATTGGGACCATCATGGGGGCATCGAGCCCTACATGGATGAGATCTGCCCACCCACCGACCGGGCGGCAGCCGGTCTCTTGATCGATCTGGAGCGTCGCGGTCTGCTCGATGAGACCCTGGTGGTGATCGGTGGCGAGTTTGGACGTACCCCGATGGGACAGGGCAAAGAGAAGGGTATCGGTCGTGATCACCACATGAAGGGCTTCAGCATGCTGCTGGCTGGGGGTGGCATCAGAGGAGGCATCACCCACGGGGCGACCGATGAGTTCGGCTATCACGCCGTCGAAGACGTGGTGCATGTGCGTGATCTGCATGCCACCATGCTCTACCTGCTAGGGATCGACCACAACCGCTTCACGGTTCCCTACCAGGGCCTCGACACCAGGCTGACCGGCGTCGAGCCGGCTGAGCCGGTGATGCCGTTACTGGGCTGAACCCATCAGAAAAAACTGCGACGCCTCGCGGTCAAGTCGCCCCGCTACTCATGCTCACCAAACCAGCGGTCCTTGATCTCGTCGAGTAGCCCAGCCTCGCGGAGCTGGAGGATGGCGGTGTTGAGCGGCTCACGGATACGACTGCCCGGCGGCAGGGCGAGGCCAAAGTCGAAGGAGTCGAAAATGCCGCCAACGAGTCGGAACCGGCTGCTGCCCAACGCTTGGATGGCTAGCATCAGCGTATGGTCCTCCGAGACAACCGCATCACACGAGCCATCGGCCAACGCTTCGAGCATCGCGTCGAGGTGCTCATAGGTTTCAACGCTGCCGCCGTTCAAATTATCAGAGCAGGTGTCCGGTCAGCACCATCGTGCCGATCACCCCAGCGAGAATTGTCAGCAGTTCCCAAGAGACCAGAGCCGCAAGCGACTCCAGTAGCCCGCTGTCGCTCTACCGCAAGATCGCAATCCGCAGCCCTGAGTGGGCCACCGGATGCGTAAAGTCGACCATCCGCTCCCGCTGCTCGGTCATCGCCAGTGGGCCCAACAGCACATCGACCTCACCGGTCCGAGTGGCCGCGAAGAGATCCTCAATCGAGGCCATCTGCACGAAGGTTGTTTCGGCGCCGATTCGGTCGGCCAGTTCACTCCAGAGATCAATTGACTAGCCCTGTGGGCTGTCACCGACAAATTCGACCAGGCCCTTGATCGGCATGCTGGCCACCCGCAGCGGTGTGGCGATTCCTGATGCAGAAGCGGCTGGTGTGTCATCCGCAGCGCGGCCCGCCAATGGTGTTGAGAGCAGGGTGACCAAGAGGCCGCCCGCGACCAGGCCACTCAACCTGCCCCGCTGCCGGAGCCAACCAGACCAGGCGATAAACAGTCCGCCCAACAGTACGCCGGCCACCGCCAGAGCCACGGCCAACGGCGGTACGGAGAGGTTCCCGATCTCATGAGCAAGTTTCTGGCTGGCAGCCACGTCGAGCGCTGCCCCTGAGCCGTAAAGCAGAAGCAGAGGCATCGAGTTATTGGCGATGTGGCAGAGGATGGCCGGGAACAGGCTGCCGGTGGCCAGCACAATCGTGCCGAGGGCCAGGCCAAGTACAAATGTCTGGGGCATCCGCTCAGGGAGCAGGTGAAAAATGGCAAAGCAGGCGGCTTGGGCCACGACCGCGATGATCTTCCGGCGTCGCGAGGGCTGGTCGCCGGTAAATGCAGCCAGCACCCAGCCCCGGAAGAGCAGCTCTTCCAGGCAGGCCGGCAGCACCGCCATCAAGCCCCAGGCGAGCCACCACGGCTGTTCCAGCATGAGTCCAAGCAGCTTTCCTGAGAGCTCCCGCATGGCCGGCGACAGTTCGATGCCACCAAACCGCAGCAGTGCCGCCGCCCCCAGCACGAACAGCCCACCGCCGACCAGCAGCCCACCGGCCAGGGCGGCGATGCCGCTGGCCAGTCGCCAAACCCCGTGCCTGGTCCCCGGCCACCGCAGCGCAAAGGTCCGCCGCAGTCGAACCCGCTGCCAGCAGAGCAGCACAACCAGCGGCAGCACAACTGCCAACTGCTGCACCGGAATGGCAAGCACGATGTCGGGGGGGCTGAGGCCCTGGGCATACCAGAGGCCGGCCAGCCCGAGGGCGAGCGCCAGCCCGCCGTGGATCACTCCTGGCACCGTCCGTCGCGGGGGCCGCCGAAAACCTCCAGCTGTGTCAGGACCACGAAACAGAATCTCTTCATCGGTGAGCATGGCCGCGGTGCCCCGCAGCAGCACCAGGGTGACCAGCCCACTCGAGCAGAGCGTCACCAGCAGCGGCAGCAGGGCGGCGGCCGGGCCGGTGTCAGGAGTCTGCAACTGCGGCAGGCTGGCATCCCTCGCCAACTCGGCGGTGATCGTCGCTGGCTGCGTGGGCGGCGGCGTAAGGGCGGTCCGCGAGACGACCACTTGGCCGGCGAAAGGAACTGCCGGCACGAAGCCATCGCTGCGGATGCCCGGCACAATTGCCACCCCGGCCAGGGCACTGACCATCAATATCACCGGCGTGAGGGTGTTCTGGGCCTCCTTGACACTCTTTGAAGCGGTGGTGACCGCTAGGCTCATCGCGGCGGCTACCGCCGACAGGCCGACGAAGGCCAGCAGTGTGATCAGCGTGCCGCCGCCGATGTTCTGCAGGTAGTAGCCGACGGAGGCTCCCGGCAGGAATCGCAGCGAGACGAGAATGGTCAGCAGAATGGAGACGACATTGGCCGCCAGGGTCGCCAGTGTTACTCCGAAGACGGCCAGGAACTTGCCGAACACAATGTCGCCGGCACCGCAGGGGACGATCAGCAGGGTTTCGATTGTGCCTCGTTCCTTCTCACCGGCGATGGCATCGATCGCCGGATAGAAGGCACCTGTCATCGTCAGCACCGCCAGCAGCACTAGGATGGCGCCGGCCACCGGGGCGACGACACTGCGGTCAGCCACCGCCTGCCTGGTGACCGGCTTACCAGTGAAGCGCAACTTGATCGGCTCAAACAGGCTGAGGGGGACGCCGGCTGCTTCCATCCGTTCTCGGCGGACCCGCTCGGCCAGACTAGTGATCAGCGCCCGGAACTGGTCACGGCTCTTCTGATCAGCCGGCTGGCTGTCCGACACCCGGGCCTCGATACTGACGGTGCCAAACTCAGCCAGCCCGCGGGTGAAGCCGGCTGGCACATCAATCCAGAGATCGACCTTGCCTTCTTTCAAGAGTTCTTCAGCCCTTGAAGGCGGCTCAATCTCGGCAAAGACGTCGCTCGGCCACTCCGGGGGCTGGGCATCGGCTGCCTCATGCAGCAGCTGCCCCAGCCGGGCTGCCAGCAGCGGGGCCTCGGGGCCACTGAGGACGAGTGACAACGGCGTGGCCACCTGTTGCTCAACGGTGCTTTCCAAGGCAGTCCGAACGCCGAGCGCGCTGGAGAGAGCGACCAGCGGATAGGTCACCATCGGCAGCAGCAGCGTTACTACCACCGTGCGGCGATCCCGTAGAAACTCGAGCAGATCCCGCCGGGCCAACGACCAGGCAGCCCGAAGTGGTGCGACCGATCCTCTCATGCTGGCGTTCCTCCCTCGACGGCCCGAAAGAAGGCTGCCTCTAGGTCACCATTGCCGCTGACCAGCTCGGCCCGGGTGCCGGCGGCCACCACCCGGCCGGCGTTGATCACCACGAAGCGGTTGCAGCGGTGTTCAATCTCATGCAGCCGGTGGGTCGATAGCAGAATGGCATGGCCGGTCTCACGCAGCCGCTCAAGCGTGTCGAGCAGATCGCGGGAGCCAACCACGTCGAGGGCGTTGGTCGGCTCGTCGAGCACCAGGGCTGGCGGATCGTGCACCATTGCCCGGCCGAGCGAGATCCGCTGCCGTTGGCCCGACGACAGTCGGCCCGCCGGCCGATCGGCATAGCCGGTGAGGCGAAGCGTATTGATCAGCCAGTCAACCCGCTCGGTCACCTCGGCCTCGGTGAGCCCGTTGAGTCGGCCAAACGAGGACAACAGTTCTCGGGCCGTGAGCCGGTCGGGGACACCGGTGGTGGCCGAGACATAGCCCAGCGACCGTCGCACGCCGACCGGATCGGCGATGCTGTCGTGGCCACAGACCAGGCCGACGATTTCGCCAGCGGCGACTGCCAGCGACAGCCCGGCGACCGCCCGTACAATACTGCCGTCGCTGCCGCGGTATTCCTTGACAAGATCGGTCACCTCGATGATCGGATCGCTGGCCGGTGGTGTGGCGGGCACTGCCTCCATCAGCCCTCCACGCTCGGTGGAAACTGGCGGCGGTTGAGAATGAAGCTGGCCACCGCCAGCAGGACACCCACCAGGATGAAGACAGCCACCACCTGTACGACCGCCGGGTTGTCATCAACGAACAAGGTCATCTCGATCGGCAGTTCCCGCCGCCAGGCCATCCACTCGACCAACAGGCTTCGTAGCCGCAGGCTGACCGTCAGCTGGTTGACAACCGCCGGTAGAAAGCCAGCCAGATATTCAACGACAAAGGCGACTCCAACACTTGCGATCAGGGCCCGCTTGGGCAGGATAACCGCCGGCAGCGTGAACAACGCCGCCCGGCCAATGCAAGACAGCATAATCAGCCCGAGAAACATCACCGCCAGCGGGAGCGGCTGGGTGACCTGGGCTATCAGCAGGGTCAGTAGCAGCCCCGCGAACGCAACGCTGCCGGTCCAGATCACCGCTGCCGCAAAGGTGCCCAGCAGGAGGCTGCGGCGACCGCCGGGTCGGACGGCGACATGAATCCAGGTGCCGCGTTCAAGTTCGTCGGCAACCACCGGGCACATTGTTACCAGCAATCCCAACACGCAAAGGGCCTCGGGGATGAGGGCGTAGATCATCACCACTGCCATGTTCCGCTCCAGCGGTGCAGTGCGGATGACAGCGAACATGACGGCTGCCGGAAAGATCGCCCCGATCAGGGCCATCGCCAGCCGTGGCTTTGTCAACAGCCGATCAAGTTGAAAACTCATCACGGCTGCCGCGGTGCGAAGCCAGTGACCGGGCAGGGGCGGCCCGTGGCGGCTGCCAGCAGTGGCTGAATGATCGTCCGTCATGCCTCGATCCCCCGATGCAGTTGGACGAGCCGGCCAAAGATTCCTTCGAGTGTGCGATCGGCAGCGATGACTTCCCGGACGGTGATCCCATTCTGGACAGCCTCGGCCACGATGGCAGCCAGCCGATCGGCTTGGCGGGTGCCGATGATGAGGGAGTCACCGCCTTTGATCCGCAGGGTTTCGACGACGCCGGCCCGACAGGCACGCTCGGCCAGCTCGGTCGGAGCATCGGTCCGAAAGTGAATCTCCGAAGGGAGGGCGTCGATCAGTCCCCTGATTTCGGCAGCCGATCCACTGGCCACTAGCCGGCCGCCGAGGATCACAGCCAGATCGGCCTGCAGGGCCTCAACCTCGTGCAGCAGGTGACTGGCAACCAACAAGCTGCGATCGCGGGCCCAGTGGCGGACAAGGTTGACCAGATCATGGCGGGCGACGGGGTCGAGGCCGTCGAAGGGCTCGTCAAGAACCAGCAGATCAGGCTCATGGGCGAAAGCCCCAGCCAGCTTGGCCCGCTGCCGCATACCTTTGGAAAGGGTTGATAGCGGCCGGCGACTGGCTTCAGTGAGGCCGACTTCATCGAGCGCCTGGTCGGCCCGCTGCCGGGCCGCAGCCGGCTGAAAGCCACTGAGCCGCATCAAGTAGGTGACCCACTCCTGCGGCGTTGCCCTGCGTTCAGTCAAGTCGGCTGCCGGGCAGTAGCCGATTCGCGCCAGGATGGCCGGATTTCCAAACGGCCGCTCCCCAAACACCCGGACCGTACCGATGGTCGGTCGCAGTTGGCCGGTAATCAGCCCCAGCAACGTTGTCTTGCCGGCGCCGTTGGGGCCGAGCAGACCGTGGGCGCCTTGGCCGAGCTCAACCGAAACGTCGTTGACGCCGATCACCGACCCGTAGAGCTTTGTGACGTGCTGGAGTGCAAGCATGGAAACAGCCGAGTGGGTCAGGCTTTGGCCGGGGCGGTCACCCGCCAGGCGAGGATGGCGAGGCTGCCGAAGGTCATCAACAACAAGGTGGCGGTGGCAGGCAGCCAGGCTGCAGGCCGCCGATCGATACCAAAGATCGCCGCCTGGACTGCCCCAAGTGCATGATAGGGTGAAATCCAGGCCCAGCGGTCGAGCCGTGCATCGATGCCGGCTGCACGGGCCAACCAGCGAAACTGGCTTTGAAAGGGATCGGGGGAGTCTTTGGCTCGTCGATAGGCTGGCATTCGAGGACCAGCCTGTTCCGTCGCGGCTGCCTGTTGCTGGCGTGCACTGGCGACAACGTCTGCGGTGGTCAGGGCGGCGTGGGCAATCCAGCAGGCCACCCAGGTGGCGAACCAGCCAAAACTGGCGATTCGGGTTTCCGCCGTCAGTGACGAGTAGGCCAGTGCCAGCAGTACCGTCGGCACCGCCAGCACCAGGCTGGCCACGATCACCCGCACCGGCAGGTCCCAGGTCTCAAGGGCGACGGTGATGCTGGGGCTGACCAGCACACCCATCAGCCAGAGCGCGACCGCTGGCAGCATGGTGATCACCAGCACCAGCAGCAGCAGAATGACAGACTTGCCCAGGACATACTCGGTGCGGCCGACCGGTCGGGTGAAATAGACGAGCCAGGCCTTCGCCCGCAGGTCACGCGAGATCAGCGTGGGGGCCACCAGCCCCACGACGGCGGCCAGCAGAATCGCTTGCGGTGATCGCATGAAGGCCAGCAGCAGCCGGGTCCAGACCAGCCGCCGGGTCGATTCAACATCGACCTCATCGGGGTCACCCCCAAGAGCGTCGGCCAGCACGGTGCCCAGCATGCCGACCCCGTCGAGGTTGCGGCCCACCTGAGCTCCTTCGCCGAGGGCTGTCAGGCGACCTTCGTCGACGGCCTGCTCAAAGGCAAAGAAACTGGCGGCAAAGAGGAACGCCGGGCTCCAGGCGAAGAAGACAAGCCGTCTGAGCCACCGGCTCTCCCAGGCCAGCCGGATACCGGTCACAGCAATTACCCAGACGGTGGCTGACGGCCCGCAACGCCGGCTGTTCCACGCCCGATAGCCCACGTCATGCAGCGGCATTAGCGGACTCCTCCAGCCGGTTCACGAAGACCATCGCTGGTTATCGCAGCGCTGGGCTGCTCGGCCTGCCGAAGCGTCTCGATAAAGACCTCTTCCAGCGGGCGGCTGGCCGGCGCGAATGAGCGGATGGCAACACCATTCCGCTGGGCGGCCGACCAGATGGCACCGAGTTGGTCGAGCCGCGGGGATGCCAGTTCAATCAGTGGGCCGGTCTCGTTCACAGTGACACGGGCCTGAAGCCCGTCGCTGGTGAGTGCTGCCGCCAGTCGGTCGAGTGGCCCGGTACCGGTAAGGTGGTGTTCCGGCCGGGCGGGACGGGTCAATTCGGCAATGCTCCCAGCCAGGCGGACCCGGCCGCGGGCTAGCACGATGACGCGATCACAGATTGCCTGCACATCGGGCAGGACATGCGTGGAGACAAAAATCGTCTTCCCGTGTTTCCGGGCGAGTGTGGTGAGCCGGCCGAGCATCGCCCGCCGCTCAATCGGGTCGAGGCCGTTGGTCGGTTCGTCGAGGATCACCATCGCTGGGTCATGCACGATGGCGGCGGCAAAGGAGACCTTTTGCCGGGTGCCGACCGAAAGGGTTTCGACCGGGCGATAGCGTTCTTGTCCGGCATCGCACCAGTCCAGAACCTCATGGGCACGGCGGAGGGCCTCGGTGGCTGGCAGGCCGGAGAGCCGGGCTGCGTATCGCACCATCTCGACCCCGGAAAGGCCAGGCACCGAGCACTCATCTTCAGGCACCACACCGACTGCTTCGCGGACCCGTCGCGGGTGGCGGTAGGGATCGTGGCCAAAGACCCGGGCCTCGCCACCGGCCAGCCGCACCAGACCGAGGATCGCCCGCACAAGCGTACTTTTGCCAGCCCCATTGGGGCCGACCAGGCCGGTGATGCCGGGGGTGACCTCGAGCGACACTCCGTCGAGCACCGTCCGCCTGCCGTAGCGTTTGACGACGTCGGTAAGCCGCACAGGAATTGGATCAGCAGGTGCGGTCATGGAGAGCATTCTAACGCTGTGGGGCGGCCGGCACTGAGTTGGCAGGCTACGCGGCGTCAAGTGTACCGCGGGCCCGGTCGCTCCCGCTCCCGGCTGCCTGAGAGTCTTTCAGTTTCAACAGAACGGTTCTTCTCAGGATGAAATATGGGTGAGGGGTGTTGCCCTTGCCAATCGAGCGGCGTTGGAAACTGAGCGCAGCCCGGAAGGCGAAGCGAAGTTTCCGTCGAGTGAGTGAAGGCCAGGATGGCCGAAGCGAACGTCCGGCGAAATGGCATGGGCAACGCCCCGCCACGGGAGAAACGCCCCGACATATTCGTGAAATAATCAACAGGCCAGGGATGACTGTTGAGACGTACAACGAGCCGGCAGGATGCCGGCGCTGCGGCTGGCCACGAACCTCTGGCTTCGTGCCCAAGCCGCCCAGTCTCAACAGACCATGGATGGCTGTTGAGACGTGAAGTCAGTCCTCCATCACCTCGGTTTCTTTCGCCTTGGCGAGGTCGCCCACCTGCCCCTCGTATTTCTTGGTGAGGTCCTGCACCTCTTCCTTGGTGCCGTTGCAGTCGTCCTCGGTCATGCTGCCACCACTCTTTTCCCCGTCGGCTGCCTTGTTGGCATCACGGCGGACGTTACGGATGGCAATCCGGGCCTCTTCGGCCAGTTCCTTGATCCGCGCCGTCATCTTTTTGCGAACGTCGGTGGAGAGCGCCGGAATCGTGATCCGAATCACGCGGCCATCGCTCTGCGGATTCAGGCCAAGGTCGCTGGCCTGGATAGCCTTTTCGATGTCCTTGATCGTGCCCGGGTCGAACGGGCGGATGACAATCTGGTTGGGTTCGGGGGCACCCACGTTGGCCAGCGATTTAATTGGTGTCGGTGAGCCATAAACCTCGGCCCGCAACGAGTCGACCAGACCCGGATTGGCGCGGCCGGTCCGGATGCCGGTCAGGGCGTTCCGGAAGACTTCGACTGCCTTCTCCATTCGTTCTTCGGCATCGAGCAGAATCTCGTCGGCCGCCATTGGCACCTCCTCGCCCCTCAGGGGTCACACGCCATCAACCCCGCACCTTCGCGGGCATGTCTTCGGCGGATTCTCACCCAGCAGCACCGCAAGGGCAAGCCGCAGGTCCGGTTCAGTTGGCGTCCGTTCGTCGACAGCCGATC